>JAEZXF010000463.1 GCA_023419995.1 Pseudomonadota bacterium
CAATGCGGCTTCTGCACGCCGGGCTTCGTCATGTCGCTCTACGCGCTGTGGATGCGCGATCCGCGCCCTGGCGAGGCGGCCATCGAGAAGGCGCTGCAGGGCAATCTCTGCCGCTGCACCGGCTACGACGCCATCGTCAAGGCGGCGAAGGCCATCTCCGACTACGGTGCGGCGAAGGACGACCTTCTGGCCGCCGAGCGAGCCGATATCGCGGCACGTCTGCGCAAGATGCACGACGGAACCCGCGTCGAGATTGGCGAGGGCAAGCAGCGGCTGGTGCTGCCGGCGAATGTCGGTGACCTCGCCGCGGTGCTTGCCGTTGAGCCGCAGGCCCGCATCGTGGCCGGCTCCACCGATGTCGGCCTGTGGGTCACCAAGTTCATGCGCGACATCGCGCCGGCGGTCTTCATCGGCCACCTCGATGAATTGAAGATCGTGTCGGAAGCCGACAGCGTGCTGACCATCGGCGCCGGCGTCACCTACACCGAGGCTTACGAAGCGCTGGCCGATCGCGTTCCCGCGTTCGGCCCGCTGATCGACCGGATCGGCGGCGAGCAGGTGCGCAACATGGGCACCATCGGCGGCAACGTCGCCAACGGCTCGCCCATCGGCGACACGCCGCCGCCGCTGATCGCGCTCGGCGCGACGCTCACCCTGCGCAAGGGTAAGCGGAGGCGCACGATCGCGCTGGAGGACTTCTTCGTCGCCTATGGCAGGCAGGACCGGCAGCCGGGCGAGTTCGTCGAAGCGCTGCATGTGCCACTGCCCGCGCCCGGCGCGCATTTCGCGGTCTACAAGATCTCCAAGCGCCGCGACGAGGACATCACCGCGACGCTGGGCGCCTTTCACGTGACGGTGAAGGACGGCGTGGTCGCCTCGGCCCGCATCGCCTATGGCGGGATGGCCGCGACGCCGAAGCGGGCGAGGGCGGTGGAGGCGGCGCTGGTCGGCAGGCCGTGGACGATGGAAACGGCGGAGGCCGCGCAGGACGCCTACGCCCGGGACTACCAGCCGCTGACGGACATGCGCGCCTCGGCCGAATACCGCCTGCTGGCGGCGCGGAATCTCCTCCTGCGCTTCCATGTCGACACCACGGGCACGGCGAAGCCGTTCCGTGTTTCCCGATACGAGGTCGCGTGAGATGAGACGTGCGGGAACAGCGCGGCTTTCTTTCCTCTCCCCGCTTGTCGGGGAAGGGTGCGGGCAGGCAGGCGAGAGGCTGGTGCCTGCCTCCGCCATGGCGGCGTCGCGTCCTGCCCGGCCCTCCGGGCCGCCTTCTTCCCACGACCGGGGAGAAGGAGGCGGGGGCAGGCCATGAACAGGCACGATCCCGACCTGAAGGCGGAGAAGATCGCCGGTGGCGTCCACAGCGACGTGCAGCACGATTCCGCGCACAAGCATGTCGCGGGCTCGGCCGTCTATATCGACGACATGCCGGAGCCGGTCGGCACGCTGCATGCCGGCCTCGGGCTTTCCACGGTCGCGCACGGCGTGCTGAAGTCGGTCGACCTCTCGGCCGTCCGGGCCGCGCCCGGCGTGGTCGCGGTGCTGACGGCCGAGGACGTGCCGGGCGTCAATGATATCTCGCCCTCCTACATGGACGACGACCCGGTGCTGGCCGAGGGCAAGGTGGAGTTCCACGGCCAGCCGATCTTCTGCGTCATCGCGCAGACGCGCGATCAGGCGCGCCGCGCCGCGCGGCTGGCGAAGATCGAGTACGAGGAGCTTCCCGCGATCATCGACATGGGCGGCCTCGATCCTGAAGCCGCGCGGCAGGTGGCGAAGCCGCTGACGTTCAGGCGCGGCGACGCGGCCGCGGCCATCGCCGCGGCGCCGAAGCGCGTCACCGGCCGCATGCGGGTCGGCGGGCAGGAGCATTTCTATCTCGAGGGACAGGTTTCGCTCGCGGTTCCGGGCGAGGACGACGAGGTGACGGTCTACTGCTCGACGCAGGGGCCGAGCGAGACCCAGCACATGATCGCGCATGCGCTGGGCGTCGCCAGCCACGCCGTGACGATCGAGGTGCGGCGCATGGGCGGCGGCTTCGGCGGCAAGGAGACGCAGGCCAACCAGTGGGCGGCGCTCGCGGCCATCGCGGCGAAGAAGCTCGGCCGCGCCGTGAAGATCAGGCTCGACCGCGACGAGGACATGGTCGTCACCGGCAAGCGCCACGACTTCATGATCGACTACGATGTCGGCTTCGACGAGGAAGGCCGCCTGCTCGGCGTCGACTACACCTTCGCGCTCCGGGCCGGGTTCTCGGCCGACCTGTCCGGCGCGGTCGGCGACCGGGCGCTGCTCCATTGCGACAACGCCTACTTTCTCCCGCACGTCCATGCGAAGTCCGCGCCGCTCTACACCAACACGGTTTCCAACACCGCCTTTCGCGGCTTCGGCGGCCCGCAGGGCATGGTCGGCGTGGAGCGGGTGATCGACGAGGTGGCGTTCGCGGTCGGCAAGGACCCGCTCGAGATCCGCAAGCTCAACTTCTACGACGAGATGGGCACGGCGGGCGACAGGAACCTGACCCCCTACCACCAGAAGGTCGAGGACTGCATCATCCAGCGCATCGTCGCCCAGCTGGAGGAAAGCGCCGACTATGCCGGGCGCCGCCGCGAGATTTCCGCCTTCAATGCCAACAGCCGTTTCGTCAGGCGCGGGCTGGCGCTGACGCCGGTGAAGTTCGGCATCTCCTTCACCAAGACCGAGGCCAACCAGGCCGGCGCGCTGGTGCATGTCTACACCGACGGCTCGGTGCACATGAACCATGGCGGCACCGAGATGGGGCAGGGCCTGCACCTCAAGGTGGCGCAGGTGGTGGCCGAGGAATTCCAGATCGACCTCGACCGGGTGCGGATCACCGCGACGACGACGGGAAAGGTGCCGAACACCTCGCCGACGGCGGCGTCGGCCGGCACCGACCTCAACGGCATGGCCGCGCAGGACGCGGCGCGGCAGATCAAGAACCGGCTGATCGACTTCGCCGCCGAGAAGCACGGCGTGCCGCGCGACCAGATCGTCTTCCTGCCCAACCGGGTGCGCGTCGGCAACCAGGAGATCGCCTTCGGCGACCTGGTGAAGCAGGCCTACATGGCGCGCGTCCAGCTTTCGGCGGCGGGCTTCTACAAGACGCCGAAGATCAAGTGGGACCGCGCCCAGGGGCGCGGCCACGCCTTCTACTACTTCGCCTATGGCGCGGCGTGCGCGGAAGTGTCGGTGGACACGCTGACCGGCGAGTATGTGGTCGAGCGCGCGGACGTCCTCCACGACGTCGGCCGCTCGCTCAACCCGGCGATCGACCTCGGGCAGGTCGAGGGCGGCTTCATCCAGGGCATGGGCTGGCTGACGACGGAAGAGCTCGTCTGGGACGACAAGGGACGGCTGAGGACGCACGCGCCGTCCACCTACAAGATCCCCCTGGCGTCGGACCGGCCGAAGGTCTTCAACGTCGCGCTGACCGACTGGAGCCAGGCCTACGAGCCGACCATCCACCGCTCCAAGGCGGTGGGCGAACCGCCGCTGCCGCTCGGCCTGTCGGTGCTGCATGCGCTGTCGGACGCCGTCGCCAGCGTTGCCGGCCATCGCATCTGCCCGCGCCTCGACGCGCCGGCGACGCCGGAGCGCGTGCTGATGGCCATCGAGCGGCTGAAGGCGCAGGCCGCCACGGCGCGATGAGCGCCGCGCTCGCCCGCCTGCGGGCGTTTCTGGCGGCGTCGCCGCAGGTGGCGCTGGTCGAGGTGCGGGAGGCGAAGGGCTCGACCCCGCGCGAGGCGGGCGCGTGGATGCTGGTCTCGCCCGAGGCGATCCTCGGCACCATCGGCGGCGGCCAGCTCGAGTTCATGGCCATCGACCGCGCCCGCGAGATGATCGCGGCGGGAGGCTCCGCGACCGGCCTCATCGACGTCCCGCTCGGCCCCGAGATCGGCCAGTGCTGCGGCGGGCGCGTGCTGGTCGATCTGGCGCTGGTGGATGACGAGCTGCGCGCGGCGATCCCGTTGCGCATCGAGGCCGAGGAGGCGCTGCATCCCTCGGTCTTCGTCTTCGGCGGCGGCCATGTCGGGCACGCGCTGGCCGCGGCGCTGTCGCTGCTGCCGCTCGCCGTCACCGTGGTCGAGACGCGCGCCGACCAGAGCGGCGAGTTGCCGGAGGGCGTTTCGGCGCGGCTGACCGCCGTGCCCGAGGAGGTGGTGCGCGCCGCGCCCGCGGGCTCGGCCCTGCTGGTGCTGACCCACGACCACGCGCTCGACTTCCTGATCGTGGCGGAAGGGCTGAGGCGAGGCGATGCCGCCTATGTCGGCATGATCGGCTCGAAGACCAAGCGCGCGACCTTCGCGAGCTGGTACGTGAGGGAAGCCGGCGGCGACGGGGCGGCGCTCGCCCGCCTCGTCTGCCCGATCGGCGGCGCCGAGGTGAAGGACAAGCGCCCGGCCGTCATCGCGGCGATGGCTGCCGCCGAGGTGATGCGGGCGCTGTCCGTTTCGTGAGGCTCAGTCCTTTTCCTGCATGTGGGCCTCGAGGAACCACAGCGACTTGTCGAGGTCGCGCGAGAAGGCGGTGAAGATGTCGGCCGTGTCGGCGTCGCCCGCCTCGTCGGCCTCGTCGATCGCGGCCCGCACCGCGTTCGCCACCGCGCCGTAGCGCTCGATCAGCGCGGCGAGGTGATCCTTCGTCCGGGAAATCTCGGTCGGGTAGGGCTTGAGCGCGGTCTTCTCCGCCACCGCCTGCACCGTGCCTACCGCCTGGCCGCCGAGTTGCACCGCGCGCTCGGCGATGGTGTCGACGTGGCCGTCGACGGTGGTGCGGAAGCCGTCGAGCATCTCGTGGATGGCGATGAAGTGCGGCCCCTTGACGTTCCAGTGTGCCTGCTTGGTCAGGAGCGCGAGGTCGATCGCGTCGGCGAGGCGGGCGTTCAGAAGCTCGATGACCGCCTTCTTGGTGTTGGACTTGAGATCGATGAGGGTGGAATGTGTTGCCATTGCATAGCTCCTTGATGGACCGGGAAAACCGTCGTGCAGACAACGCGTCTCCCCACCATGGGTTGCGCAGGTCTCCGCGTCAACGGCCTGCCAGGATGTCGCGGATCATGCGCTGGCAGCGCTCGGCCATGAAATCGAGCAGCAGGCGCACCTTGGGGTCCTGGAACTTCCGGTGCGGGTAGATCGCGGCGAGCTGCACCGGCATGGGCGGATGCTCCGGCAGGATCACCTTCAGCCGGCCGTCGCGCAGGAACGGCTCGATCTCGAAGCGCGGCTTGTTGACGATGCCGCGGCCGGCCAGCGCCCAGCCGGTGATGACGTCGCCGTCGTCGCTGTCGAACGGGCCGTGAACCTCGATCCGGGTCAGGCCCGACGGCGTCCTCAGCGTCCAGATGTAGTCCTTGGCGC
>JAEZXF010000464.1 GCA_023419995.1 Pseudomonadota bacterium
CCGGCATCGATGCCACGACCAGCGGCGTCCCTGCCGCCTCCACGATGCGGGCGGCGAAAAGGACGGGCCAGGTGGTTGCGGCCGCGCCGACGAGGCTCGCGAGCGACAGGATCGCCAGCCCGGCGACGCCGGTTCGAAGCGGGCCGAAGCGCTGGGCGGCGAGCCCGATGGTCAGGCCCAGCAACGCCGCGCCCAGGCTCACCACGGAGAG
Organism: Pseudomonadota bacterium; assembly: GCA_023419995.1. Classification (GTDB taxonomy): domain Bacteria; phylum Pseudomonadota; class Alphaproteobacteria; order Rhizobiales; family Rhizobiaceae; genus Aerobium. The sequence continues at coordinate 212 of JAEZXF010000464.1, forward strand.
ATAGCTCGAGACCGCCGTCAGGCTGACGCCGAATTCCGCCAGCAGCAGCGGCATCGCCGCGCTCGCCTTGCCGATCTGCATCGCGGCGGCGACGCCGCCGGCGAGCGCCGCCAGCACCACCGGCAGCCGCATGGAGCCGTCCCCCACGCCTCCCGCCGTCATGACGGGCAGCGGGCCAGGATCATGTCCGCCGCCTTCTCCGCGATCATCGTCACCGGCGCGTGGGTGTTGCCGCTGGGGATCGCCGGCATCACCGAGGCGTCGGCGATGCTGATCCCCGCCAGCCCGTGCACCGTCAGCCGGTCGTCGACCACCGCCATGGGATCGCTGCCCATGCGGGCGGTCGAGACGGGATGGAAGATGGTGGTCGAGATGGTGCCGGCGGCATGGCTCAGCTCGTCGTCGGAGGTCAGGTCCGGCCCCGGCAGCGTCTCTTGCGGGGCGTATTTCCGCAGCGTCGCCGCCTGCATCAGCCGGCGCGCATGGCGGATGCTGTCGACCGCGACCGCGCGGTCGGCGGGATCGGAAAGATAGTTCGGCCGGATCTCCGGCGCGGCCAGCGGGTCGCCGCTGCGGATGTGGCAGGAGCCGCGGCTTCGCGGCCGCAGGTTGCAGACCGAGACGGTCAGCGCGGGATGCCGGTGCAGCGGCTGACCGAAGGCGTCGAGCGACAGCGGCTGCACGTGGTACTCGATGTTGGCCGTCTCCTGCTCGGGCGACGAGCGGGTGAAGATGCCGAGCTGGGAGGGCGCCATCGACATCGGCCCGCTGCGGCGCAGGGCGTACTCGGCGGCGATCCTCAGGCGGCCCGTCAGGCTGGCATTGAGGTCGTTCAGGGTCCGCGCGCCGGCGATGCGGAACACGGTGCGGATCTGGAGATGGTCCTGGAGGCTCTCGCCGACGCCCGGCAGATGGTGGCGCACCGCGATGCCGTGGCGGCGCAGCACCGCCTCCGAGCCGACGCCGGACAGCTCGAGGATCTTCGGCGTGCCGATGGCGCCGGCGGCCAGCACCGTCTCGACACCCGCCCGCGCATGGTGCAGCGCGCCGCGATGGCGGAACGTCACGCCGCCGACGCGGCGTCCCTCGAAGGTGAGGCCCGTCACCTCGGCATGTGTGAGGATGCGCAGGTTCGGCCGCTTCCTCACCGGGTCGAGGAACGCCTTGCGCGCGTTCCAGCGCACCCCGTTCCTCTGGTTCACCGGGAAGTAGCCGACGCCTTCGTTGTCGCCGCGGTTGAAATCGTCGCTCGCCGGGATGCCCAGCTCGATCGCCGCCTGCCGCACCGCCTCGAGGATCGGCCAGCTCAACCGCTGCCTCTCGACATGCAGTTCGCCCTCGCCGCCGTGCACGGCGTCGGCGCCGCCGAAATAGCGTTCCGACCGGCGGAAGTAGGGCAGGACGTCGTCCCAGCCCCAGCCCTCGTTGCCCATCTGCCGCCAGACGTCGTAGTCCCGCGCCTGGCCGCGCATGTAGATCATGCCGTTGATCGAGGAGCAGCCGCCCAGCGCCTTGCCGCGCGGATAGTTCAGCGCGCGGCCGTTCAGCCCCGGCTCTGGCTCCGTCTTCAGGCACCAGTCGAGCCGCGGATTGCCCATCGCGTAGATGTAGCCGACCGGGACGTGCACCCAGATATGGTTGTCGCTGCCGCCTGCCTCGATGAGCAGGACCCGGCGGCGCGGGTCCGCGCTCAGCCGGTTGGCCAGCACGCAGCCGGCCGAGCCCGCGCCGATGACGACGAAATCGTAGCTGCCGAAGTCGCGGGCGGGTTCTCCCATGGCTCAGCGTCCGGAAACCCTGACCCGCTGCTCCTGGTGACCGAGCCCCTCGATCTCCAGCCGCATCACGTCGCCGTCCTTGAGCCAGACCTGCGGCCGCATCCCCAGCCCGACGCCGGGCGGGGTGCCGGTGGTGACGATGTCGCCGGGCTCCAGCGTCATGAACTGGCTGAGATAGCTGACGAGCGTGGCCACGCCGAAGATCATGGTGCGGGTCGAGCCGTTCTGCCGGCGCTCGCCGCCGACGTCGAGCGTCATGTGCAGGTTGCCCGGATCGGCGACCTCGTCCGCCGTCACCAGCCACGGGCCTAGCGGCGCGAAGCCGTCATAGCTCTTGCCCTTGTTCCACTGGCCTTCCCGTTCGCTCTGCCAGGCGCGCTCGGAAATGTCGTTGCAGATCAGGTAGCCGGCGACGTGGCCCGGCGCCTCGGCCTCCGTCACGTGCTTGGCCCGGCGGCCGATGGCGAAGGCGAGCTCCACCTCCCAGTCGGTCTTCCTGGCTTCCGGCGGCAGCACCACCTCGTCATAGGGACCGGCGATCGCCGAGGTCGCCTTCATGAAGACGATCGGCTCCTTCGGGATCGGCATGTTCGCTTCCGCCGCGTGGTCGGAATAGTTGAGCCCGATGCCGATGAGCTTGCCCGGCCGTGCCACGCACGGGCCGACGCGCACGCCGTCCGGCGCCGGCGGCAGGTCGGCGGGATCGAGCGCCGCCAGCTTCGCCAGCGCCTCGGGGGCCAGCGCCGCGCCGTCGATGTCGGAGACGTGGCCGGCAAGGCTGCGGATGCGACCCTGACCGTCGAGGATGCCGGGCTGCTCCCGTCCGGCTTCGCCAAATCTGACCAGCTTCATGCCACGCCTCCCAAGGATTCCTGCGAATGATGATAGAGTTCCAGCCAGTAGCGGCCGACGGTTTCGCCCTGCCGGGCGGCGAAGGCAGGCGCCGCCGCGTCGGCGATGCCGAGCACATCGCCCTGGGCGTCGTGCGGACGCTCGGCTTCGATCAGGAGCAGCAGATGGTCGCCGGGTGCGCTGCCGCCATAGATCTTCCGCTCGGAGGTGACGATGCCGGACGTGGCCACGTCCGCCCGCCAGAGCTGCACCCGCCCGATGCCCGGCTGCGCCGCCATCGCCGCCAGCCAGTCGCGCGCGGCGGCGGCTCCGGCTTCTCCCGCGAGGTTGAACCGCAGCGCGGTGAGCCACACGGCGCAGAACGCGCCTTCCTCGCCGGCGCTGTCGGCCAGCGCGTAGATGCCGCGGGAAGGGTTGCGGAAATGGGTCAGCGCCTCCTTCGTCCACGGCGTCGGGCTGTTCAGCCTGGCGAGATACGGCTCCGAGGCCAGCGTCGCGGGGCTTTCCGTCTCGTACATCATCAGGAAATGCGGAGCGCCGGCCACGTCGCGATAGCGCCGGCCGCGCCGGAAGCCGGGGGTCGAGACCCGCTCGGGCACGTGCTCGCAATTGTGCCACTGCTGGTAGCGCAGCACGTAGTCGTCGTCGATGTCGGCCCAGAAGGCCATCAGCCCGTTTCCGTAGTCGGCTATCACCATGAGAGCTCACTCCATTCCGAGAAGGCCGTAGACCCGGCGCGAATAGGCGCCGAACTCCTCGTGGGTCTTCATGTCCAGCCGCCGCGGATAGGGCAGCTTCACCTCGATCATCTCGGCCAGCCGTGCCGGCCCCGCCGTCATCACGGCGATCTTCGAGCCGAGAAGCACCGCCTCGCTGATGCCGTGGGTGATGAACAGGATGGTCTTGCCGCTCTGCTCCCAGATGCGCAGCAGCTCGATGTTCATCTTCTCGCGCGTCAGCGCGTCGAGCGCGCCGAACGGCTCGTCCATCAGCACCAGCTTCGGGTCGTGGATCAGCGAGCGCGCGATCGAGACGCGCTGCTGCTGGCCGCCCGAAAGCTGCTTGGGATATTTCGCCTCCTGGCCGGAAAGGCCGACGAGGTTCAGAAGGTCGCGCGCCCGGTCCCGGGCCTCCTTCATCGGCAGGCCGAGGAATTCGGCGGGCAGCAGGACGTTGTCGAGGACCGTGCGCCATTTCAGCAGCAGCGCCTGCTGGAACACGATGCCGATATGGCGGTGCGGGTCGAAATCGCCGGAGCGCCCGCCGATGCGCAGCGTGCCGCCGGTGGGCTCGAGCAGCCCCGCGACGATCATCATCAGCGTGGACTTGCCGCAGCCCGAGGGGCCGACGATCGAGACCAGCTCGCCCTCGTTGACGTCGAAGGTCACGTCCGACAGCGCCAGATACCCGCCGGCACCGTCGCGGCCATAGACCTTGCGCAGGTTGGCGATGTGGATGAACGGTTCGGACATCACGCCTGCCCTCCGCGGTTGACGAGCAGCCATTCGAGGAAGGCGACGGCGCCGTAGAGCACCACCCCGATCAGGGTGATGAGCAGCACGGCCATGAACATCGCCGCGGTGTCGAGATTGACCTGCACCTGCAGCATCAGGTAGCCGAGCCCCTTTTCCGAGCCGATGAATTCGCCCACGACCGCGCCTGCCACCGCGAGCACGGCCGAGACCTTCATTCCCGAGAAGATGTACGGCAGGGAACCGGGAAACTGGATCTTGCGGAAGATCTGCCACTTCGAGGCCCTGACCGTGCGGGCGAGGTACAGGAGCTCGGGCTCGATCTCGCTCAGCCCGCGCGCAGTGGTGATGACGATGGGGAAGAAGCAGATCGCGAAGGCGATCATCATGTTGGTCCACACGCCGTAGCCGAACCAGACGATGATGAGCGGCCCCAGCGCCACCTTGGGGATCATGTTCAGCGAGACCAGCAGCGGCATGAACAGCAGCAGCGCGGTCTTGCTCCAGCTGAACACCAGGGCGATGGCGACGCCGACGACCACGGCGAGGCCGAAGCCGCCGAGGATCTCGATGGCGGTTATCGTCGTGTTCTCGACCCAGCGGTTGCGGGGCTGGAACAGGGTTGCCAGCGTCTCCGTCGGCGAGGGCAGCATGTATTTCGGCATGCCGCCGTAATCGGCGGCGAGCTGCCAGATGGCGATCAGCAGCAGATGGACAAGGATGGCACCGCCATAGCCACGGCGCAGCATGTCCGGCAGGAATGTCTGGAATCGGGTCATGGCCTGGCGGGCCCC
>JAEZXF010000492.1 GCA_023419995.1 Pseudomonadota bacterium
CGCGGGGCGTACGGGGGCCCCGCCCCGCCCTCGCGGCGGGGCTTTTTCTCCTTCCGTCCCCGCCCTTTCGGGCCCTGCCGGCAAAAGCAGCGCCTGTTAATATTAGCGAAACCAGTCATCGTCTAAAGAATAGTCGGGGCTTGGTGGGGACTGACCAAAGGCATGATGCCGTGCCCCTGATCCGGCTTGACCGGAATGTCGACTTTTTCCTTCAGCGCGCCAACCTGCCGCATGTGCCGTGCGGAAGCACACCCGTGTTGCGCTGAACGACGTCACGAGAAGACCGGGCCGGGAAGGGTTCAAAGGAGAGGGGAATGGCGAAAGCCGCAGGCGGGGGCATGACGCTCCCAACGGAACTCGACATCAAGGCAGCCGCGCCTCTCGCGGCAGAGCTGATCGCTGCACGCGGCGCGGACCTCGCGCTCAACGCATCGCAGGTGGAGCGCGTCGGCGCCCAGTGCCTGCAGGTGCTGCTGTCGGCGGCCGCGACCTGGAGCGCGGATGGCATGGAGCTGACGCTCGAAGAGCCGTCGCCCGCCTTCGCCGACGCCATCGCCACGGCCGGTCTCGACCTCTCCCAATTCACGGCAAGGAACAGCTGATCATGGCCAAGACCATCCTGACCGTCGACGATTCGCGCACCATCCGCGAAATGCTCAAGGCCGCGCTGATGGATGCCGGCATGGAGGTCGTCCAGGCCGAAGACGGCGTGCACGGGCTCGAGGTGCTGGAAACCTGCGAGCCGGACGTCATCATCACCGACATCAACATGCCGCGCATGGACGGCTTCGGCTTCATCGAGGCCGTGCGCGGCTCGGGCCGCCACCGCGCGATCCCGATCCTGGTGCTGACGACCGAGAGCGTCGACGACAAGAAGGACCGGGCGCGGCGCGCCGGCGCCAGCGGCTGGATCATCAAGCCGTTCGATCCGGTCAAGCTCGTCACCGCCATCAACCGCGTCGCAGCCTGAGGATACCGCACATGTCCATGGACACGATGGCAGCCATCAAGCAGACGTTCTTCCAGGAGTGCGAGGAGCAGCTGTCCGAGCTCGAGGAAGGGCTCCTCGCGATCGAGCGCGAGGAAGGCGACCTCGAGACAATCAACGCCGTCTTCCGCGCGGTGCATTCGATCAAGGGCGGCGCCGGCGCCTTCGGCCTCGACGACTTGGTGCGCTTCGCCCACACCTTCGAGACCACGCTCGACGGCATGCGCAGCGGCAAGCTGGATATCTCGCCGCAGATCGTCAAGCTGATGCTGCGCTCGGCCGACATCCTCGCCGATCTGGTGCGCATCTCGCGCGACGGCGGCGAGATGGATGCCACGCGCGTCAGCCAGATGGGCGAGGAGCTGGCCCGCGCCGGCGGCGTCGCGCCCCATGCGCCGGCGGCCCCCGAGCCCGCAGCGCCCGCCTTCGAGCCCTTGGCCGCGGGTGACGGCGGCGGGGCCGACGAGTTCGGCTTCGCACCGGTCCAGATCTCCTTCGACACGCTGATCGCCGACGACGAGGCGGCCGGCATCGAGGAGAAGGTCCGTATCCGCTTCACGCCCAAGCCCGAGCTCTACGCCAAGGCCAACGACGCGATCCGCCTGCTGCGCGAGCTCGGCCGCCTCGGCGAGATCGGCGTCGCCTGCGACACCGCCGCCGTGCCGCTTCTGGGCGAGCTCGACCCCGAGGGCGCCTATCTCAGCTGGGACATCTCGCTCGGCAGCGACGTCGACGAGAAGGCCGCCCGCGAGATCTTCGAGTTCGTCGAGTTCGACTGCGACCTCGCGATCGAGACCACCGTGACCGGCTCGGTCATGGACGAGACCAACGCCGCCGAGACGGTGCAGGCGATCCTCGCCCAGGTCGCGGCCGAGGAAGCCGCCGCCCGGCAGCCGGCGGCACCCGCCGCGGTGCAGGAGCAGGCGCCGGTTCCGACGCCCAAGGCCGCCGCCGCCCCCGCCGCCAACTCGCAGCAGGCCGCGCAGCCCGGCGCCACCATCCGCGTCGACCTCGACCGCGTCGACCGCCTGATCGACCTCGTCGGCGAGCTGGTCATCAACCAGTCGATGCTGGCCCAGCGCGTCATGGAGGCCGGCATCGCCCGCCTCTCCGACGTCGCCGTCGGCCTCGACGACCTCGAGCACCTGACACGCGAGATCCAGGATTCGGTGATGGCGATCCGCGCCCAGCCGGTGCGGCCGATCTTCCAGCGCATGTCGCGCGTGGTCCGCGAGGTCGCGGACATGACCGGCAAGTCCGCCCGCCTCGTCACCGAGGGCGAGAATTGCGAGGTCGACAAGACCGTGATCGAGCGCCTCGCCGACCCGCTGACGCACATGATCCGCAACGCCATCGACCACGGTCTCGAGAAGCCCGAGGAGCGGTTGAGGATCGGCAAGCCCGAGCAGGGCACGGTGCGCATGATTGCCGCCCACCGCTCCGGCCGTGTGGTCATCGAGGTCTCCGACGACGGCGCCGGCATCAACCGCCAGCGCGTGCGCCAGATCGCGGTCGACCGCGGCATCATCGCCGAGGACGCGCAGCTTTCCGACGCCGAGATAGACGACCTGATCTTCGCGCCCGGCTTCTCCACCGCCGCCACAATCTCCGACGTGTCGGGGCGCGGCGTCGGCATGGACGTGGTGCGCCGCTCGATCCAGGCGCTCGGCGGCCGCATCACCATCGCCTCCAGGCCCGGCCACGGCACCACCTTCACCCTGTCGCTGCCGCTGACGCTGGCCGTCCTCGACGGCATGGTCGTCACCGTCGCCGGCCAGACGCTGGTCGTGCCGCTCTCGGCCATCGTCGAGACGCTGCAGCCCAAGGCGCCCGACGTGCACGGCCTCGGCGAGAAGGCCCGCGTCATCGCCATCCGCGGCGCGTTCATCCCGCTGATCGACGTCGGCTCCGTGCTCGGCTACCGCGACGAGGAAGCCGATCCGCTGCAGAGCGTGGCGATGATGGTGGAGACCGAGAACCAGTCGCAGTGCGCGCTGATGGTCGACGGCATCATCGGCCAGCAGCAGGTGGTCATCAAGAGCCTCGAGACCAATTACGGCCACGTGTTCGGCGTGGCCGGGGCGACGATCCTCGGGGACGGCCGGGTGGCCGTCATCCTCGACGTCGACGCCATCGTCGCCGGATCCCGCGCGGACGCCGCGCGCCTGGACGCCAACCGGAAAAGGAACGCAGCATGACCCAGCTCATGGAACAGGACGCCGCTGCCAACAGCGAACTGATCGCCTTCCGCCTCGGGCAGCAGGAATTCTGCCTCGACATCATGTCGGTCCGCGACATTCGCGGCTGGACGCCGACGACGCCGCTTCCGCATTC
>JAEZXF010000516.1 GCA_023419995.1 Pseudomonadota bacterium
GTTCCGGCAGCGCGAAGGCTCGTCCCGTCGCGGGCGAGCAGGCGACGGCCTCCGCATCGCGGACGTCCGCGAGGTCCGGCTGGAAGCCGGCTGATCGACCCCGCAGGGTTGTCCCCGCGTCGCCGCCAGAGACTCAGCGGCGAGGGCCGGCATGGACGAGGTCCCGGCCGATGTCCCCGATCCGCGTGCAGCCGGTGAAGGCCATCGTCCGGTCGATCTCGTCGCGCAGGATCTCGATCACGCGCGCTGCGCCCGCCTCGCCGGCCACCGCGGTGCCGTAGAGGGTCGAGCGTCCGATCAGCACCGCCCGCGCGCCAAGCGCCAGCAGCTTGACGACGTCGGAGCCGCGCCGGACGCCGCCGTCGGCCAGCACCGTCAGCCGCTCGCCCACGGCGTCGGCGATCGCCGGCAGCACCTCCACCGGAGGCACGGCCGCATCGAGGTTCCGCGCGCCGTGGCTGGAGACGACGATGGCATCCGCGCCGCAGTCGGCGGCGCGCCGGGCATCGTCCTCGCGCAGGATGCCCTTGATGATGAACCTGCCCTGCCAGCGGCGCCGCAGCGCCGCGATCTCTTCCCACGTCACGTCGTCGGCGAGGCGCAGCCCCTCGGATAGGGCGTCACGGGTGATCTTGCGCCGGAACTCCGGCGGATAGTGGGGATAGGTCGGGATGCCGCCGGCGCGCAGGTAGCGCCCGAGCACGCGCAGCAGCCAGCCGGGATGGCTGGCGAGGTCGACCACGCCGCGCAGGTTGGGGTTGAACGGGATGCCGAACCCGTTGCGGGTGTTGTACTCGCGCTTCGGCGACACGACGGTGTCGACCGTCACCATCAGCGTGTCCGAGCCCGCCGCCCTCGCCCGCTCGACGAATGTCTCCGTCAGCGCGCGGTCCTTCAGGATGTAGAGCTGGAACCACAGCCGGCCGCCGGCCCTGCCGGCGATGTCCTCGACCGAGGTGATCGACTGCGTCGAGACGCAGAAGGGGATTCCGGCCCTGGCCGCGGCACGCGCCAGCTCGATCTCGCCCTCGTACCACATCAGCCCCGCCAGCCCGGTCGGCGCCACGACCAGCGGCAGCGGCTGGCGCTGCCCGAGGAGCTCCACGTCCTGGCAGCGGTCGCTGACGTCGACGAGGACGGACGGATGGAGCCGCACGCCGTCGAGCGACCGGCGGGTCGCGGCGAGGCCGGTCTCGCTCTCGGTCCCCCGCTCGATGAACTCGAACATCCCGCGCGGCAGCACCCGGCGGGCCATGTCCTTCACCTCGTCGATGTTGAGCGCCTTCCGAATCATCGCCGTTCCTCGCTGCCTGAACCGCGAAGCAGGCGTCGCCACGCCTTCGCCGTCAAGGGAAAGCGAGGGCGAGAAACGCGCGCCGGGCGCGCATCGGCGGGAAAACCCGTGGCCTGAGGGGGGATGCGGAAACGAAAAAGGCCGGGCGATGCCCGACCTTCCTCTGCCGCCTCGACATCCTGCCAGTACATCCGTGGTCAGCGATGGAAGCGATCTACTTGGAGGATAATATGGGTATTGTTACCGGAATATGAAGACCCGTACCGGCACAAATTTTTTCGTGCCCGCCCCGCAGCCGCTCCAGTCGCCCGCAAAGCGAAACGGCCCGCCCCGTCGCCGGAGCGGGCCGCGCGGGAAAGGCGGCTCAGAGCTTGCCGGCGATCGCGGCGTCGAGAAGCGACAGCGCCGCTTCCTTGGTCAGCTTGACCGGGTTGCCGCCGGCGGTCGGATCGACGATCGCCATCTCGGCGATCAGGTCCTTGCGCGCGGCGTCCGGGGCGAAGCCCTCGATGAACTCGGGCAGCGTGTGCGGCACGTCGAGCGTCTTGCGCAGCTTCAGCACGGCATCGGCAAAGCCGTCGAAGCCGCCCGCGATCCCGAGATAGGCGGCCGCGCGGGCGATCCGCTCCTCGATGGCCGGCCGGTTGAAGGCCAGCACATAGGGCATGAACACGGCGTTGGTCATGCCGTGATGCGTGTCGTAGAGCGCGCCGATCGGGTGCGACAGCGAGTGGATCGCGCCGAGCCCCTTCTGGAACGCGGTCGCGCCCATGGCCGCGGCCGACATCATGTGGGCGCGCGCCTCGAGGTCGGTCCCGTCGGCGAATGCCTTGGGCAGGTTCTCGAAGGAGAGCCGCATGCCCTCGAGCGCGATGCCGTCGGCCATCGGGTGGTAGCCGGGGGCGCAATAGGCCTCGAGGCAGTGCGCCAGCGCATCCATGCCGGTGCCGACCGTGATGAAGCGGGGCATGCCGACGGTCAGTTCGGGATCGGCGATCACCACCTTGGGCATCATCAGCGGGTGGAAGATCACCTTCTTGGTATGCGTCGTTTCGTCGGTGATGACGCCGGCGCGCCCCACTTCCGAGCCCGTCCCTGCCGTGGTGGGCACGGCCACGATTGGGAAGATCCCCTTGGGGTCGGCGCGCGTCCACCAGTCGCCGATGTCTTCGAAGTCCCACATCGGACGGGTCTGCCCTGCCATGAAGGCGATGACCTTTGCGGTGTCGAGGCCCGAGCCGCCGCCGAACGCGATCACGCCGTCGTACCCGCCGGCGCGCAGAACCTCGACGCCGGCCTCGACATTGGCCGAGATCGGGTTGGGTTTGACGTCCGCGAAGACCCCCGCTTCGATTCCTGCGGCCTTGAGCAGAGCCAGCGTGTTCTGCGTCACCGGTAGCGCCGCCAACCCAGCATCGGTCACCAGCAGGGGCTTCTTGATCCCGGCCACTTTCAGCGCATCGGGCAGCTCGGCAATCCGGCCGGCGCCGAAGCGCACGGCGGTGGGGTAGTTCCAGTTGGCTTTGGTCATCGAATGGTCTCCGGCGCGCTGCGCCTCATGCCTCTTTGAGATGATAGGATTTGGGCTGCGTGAGATTGTGGTAGCCGATCTCGCTGAGCGCCCCGCCCTTGCCCGTCTCCTTGACGCCCGTCCACACG
>JAEZXF010000524.1 GCA_023419995.1 Pseudomonadota bacterium
GGCGCGGGGCGCCGCGCCGGAGGCCGTGTACCATTCGAGGAACTGCATCACGCCGCCCTCGTGGTCGGCCGAGTACGGCCCCGGCTCGTAGGCCGGCGAGCGGATGCCGAAGGCGTTCTCCTCGACGATCCTGCGGTCCTCGTCATTGGTCTCGGTCCAGACGTGGATCAGGTCCTGGAGATCGTAGTCGACGCCTTCCACCGCGTCCTTGTGCACCAGCCATTTCGTCGTCACCGCCGTCTCGGTGGCGCTGAGCGGCAGCACGCGGAACGTCACCGCATGATCGCCCAGCACATGGTTCCACGTCGTCGGGTAGTGGTAGAGGAGGAGCGTGCCGATCCTGTCGGCCGAGACGTCGTCGGAAAGGTTGCGCCGCACGGCGCGCTGGCCGGTCATGGTGTAGCTGACCGCGTCGCGCTGCAGCGGCGCGCGGGTGGCGCGGTACTGGCCCGCGCGATCGATCCTGAAGCGCGAGGGCAGGCCCGCCGCCTCGCAATGCTCCCAGTGGGCCAGCATCTCGGGGTCGCTCTCGGCCCCGCTGACGCCGGTGACCGTCGGCGCCTCAGGATAGGTCCTGCACAGTTCCGGGTGGTTGGCCGCGCAGTGGTAGCATTCGCGGTTGTTCTCCCAGACGAGCTTCCAGTTGCCCCTCTCGACGATGGTGGATTCGTGCGCCACCCTGGCTTCGTCGAGCCTGTGCGGCAGGAAATAGGGCGCCATCAGCGCCCGGAACGGCGCGAAATCGGCCGGCTCGCCTGCGAGGCAGATGAAGATGTAGCCGGCGACGCTCTCGCAGGCGACGGGCTTCAGCGCGAAATCCTCCCTGCGGAAGCCGTCGCCCATCTGGCGCGCGAACAGCAGCTGGCCGTCGAGGTCGTAGGTCCACTGGTGATAGGGGCAGACCAGCCGCGCCGACGCGCCGCGCGCCGTCGTGCAGACGCGGCTGCCGCGATGGCGACACGAATTGTGGAAGGCGCGGATGACGCCGTCGCGCCCGCGCACCACGACCACCGGGTAGTCGCCCACCTGCACGGTGAAGAAGCTGCCGGGCCGGGCGATCTCGCAGTCGTGGCCAATGAAAAGCCAGTCGCGATACCAGATCAGCTCCATGTCGAGCCGGTGGAAACCGGGGTCGACGTAGAAAGGCTGCTCGAGGCTGTATCCCTCGCGCCTGCCGCGGAGCAGCCTCAGCATCTCGTTGCGCGCATCCATGTCCGTCCTCGCCTTCGCACAAGGACTGAACTGGTGGTGATGGAGGGTGGATGCCGGGTCCGGGCCGATGCCCCGCCGCGGCGCTCTGCCTCCTGACCGCCCACCGCGATCAGCCGGTTCCAACATGCCGAGGCTGGTTTCCGGGCTTCGAAGCTGTCCTTGCGGACCGTCCCGACACCTTCCCGGGTGGCTCACCCAGTGGTCTTCGTCGGGACGAAGGCTTCGCTACCGTTGCGGGGGCAGCGCCGGCATCACACCGGCTTCCCAATTATCCCCGGGAGAAATCTCCGCAGGGCACCTCGAACATGGCGATCTAACCACCGGCCGGGCGGGGCCGGCCATACGAAAGCGACATCGGCCGGCCGCAAAAGCGACAGGCCCCTACTCCGCGGCCTCGGCATAGGACGCCGGCACGTAGTTCAGGATCGGGCCCAGCCAGCGCTCGACCGCGGCGAGGTCCATTCCCTTGCGGGCGGCATAGTCCTCGACCTGGTCGCGCTCCACCTTCGCCACGCCGAAATAGTAGCTCTCGGGATGGGAGAGATAGATGCCCGACACCGAGGAGCCGGGCCACATGGCCATGCTCTCGGTCAGGCTGACGCCGGCATTCCTTTCCGCGTCGAGCAGGCGGAACAGCGTCACCTTCTCGGTGTGATCGGGCTGGGCGGGGTAGCCCGGCGCGGGGCGGATGCCCTGATAGGGCTCGCCGATCAGGTCGTCGGGCGAGAAGGTCTCGGCCGCGCCGTAGCCCCAGAACTCCCTGCGCACCACCTCGTGCATGCGCTCGGCGAAGGCTTCGGCGAAGCGGTCGGCCAGCGCCTTGACCATGATCGAGGAATAGTCGTCGTTGGCGCGCTCGAAGCGCTCGGCGATCGCCACCTCCTCGATGCCCGCCGTCACCACGAAGCCGCCGATCCAGTCGGGCTTGCCGCTGCCCTGCGGCGCGACGAAATCCGACAGGGCGACGTTGGCCTTGCCGTCGCGCTTGGTCAGCTGCTGGCGCAGGGTGAAGAAGGTGGCGAGTTCCTCCTTCCGGTCCTCGCCGGCGAACAGGCGGATGTCGTCGCCGACCGCGTTGGCCGGCCAGAAGCCGACGACGGCGCGCGGCGCGAACCATTTCTCGGCGATGATCTTCGCCAGCATCGCCTGCGCGTCCTCGAAAAGCTGGCGGGCGGCCTGCCCCTGCTTCTCGTCCTCGAGGATCTTCGGATAGCGGCCCTTCAGTTCCCATGTCTGGAAGAAGGGCGTCCAGTCGATGTAGCGGGCGAGCTCCTCGAGGTCCCACGTCTCGAAGACCCGCGTTCCGGTGAAGGAGGGCCGCGGCGGGTCGTAGCTCGTCCAGTCGATGCGGTGGGCGTTGGCGCGCGCCTTCGCCAGCGGCAAACGCTGCTTGTCGCGCTCGGAACGCTCGTGGGCTTCCGTCACCTTGCGGTACTCGGCCTGCAGCGCCTCGACATAGGCGGGCTTCATGTCCTGCGACAGCAGGCTCGACACCACGCCGACGGCGCGGCTGGCGTCGGTGACGTAGACCGCCTGCCCGCGCTCGTAGCGCGGATGGATCTTGACCGCGGTGTGGACGCGGCTGGTCGTCGCGCCGCCGATGAGGAGCGGGATGTCGAAGCCCTCGCGCTCCATCTCCGAGGCGACGTGCGCCATCTCGTCGAGCGAGGGGGTGATGAGGCCCGACAGGCCGATGATGTCGACCTTCTCGGCCCTCGCCGTCTCGAGGATCTTCGTCGCCGGCACCATCACGCCGAGGTCGATGATCTCGTAGTTGTTGCAGGCGAGCACGACGCCGACGATGTTCTTGCCGATGTCGTGGACGTCGCCCTTCACCGTCGCCATCAGGATCTTGCCGGCGCTCTCGCGCGCGCCGCCGCCGTTCGCCGCCTTCTCTGCCTCCATGTAGGGCAGGAGCAATGCCACGGCCTGCTTCATGACGCGGGCCGACTTCACCACCTGCGGCAGGAACATCTTGCCGGCGCCGAACAGGTCGCCGACGACGTTCATGCCCGCCATCAGCGGTCCCTCGATGACGTGAAGCGGACGCTCGGCCTGAAGCCGCGCCTCCTCCGTGTCGGCGTCGATGAACTCGGTGATGCCGTTGACCAGCGCGTGCTCGATGCGCTTCTCGACCGGCCATTCGCGCCAGGCGAGGTCCTTTTCCCTCGCTTCCTTCGCGCCCGCGCCCTTGAAGCGCTCGGCGATCTCCAGCATGCGCTCCGTCGCCGTGCCGCCGGCCCTGGGGACCCGGTTGAGCACCACGTCCTCGCAGGCCTCGCGCAGCTCGGGGTCGATGGATTCGTAGACGGCGAGCTGGCCGGCATTGACGATGCCCATGTCCATGCCGGTCTGGATCGCATGGTAGAGGAACACCGCGTGCATGGCCTCGCGAACCGGCTCGTTGCCGCGGAACGAGAACGACAGGTTCGACACCCCGCCCGAGATGTGCGCATGCGGCAGGGTGGCGGTGATCTCGCGCGTCGCCTCGATGAAGTCGACGCCGTAATTGTCGTGCTCCTCGATGCCGGTGGCGATCGCGAACACGTTCGGGTCGAAGATGATGTCCTCCGGCGCGAAGCCCGCCTTCCCGGTCAGGAGCGCGTAGGCGCGGGTGCAGATCTGGACCTTGCGCGCCTGCGTGTCGGCCTGCCCGACCTCGTCGAAGGCCATGACGACGACGGCCGCGCCGTACATGCGGCACAGGCGGGCCTGATGCAGGAAGGCTTCCTCGCCCTCCTTCATCGAGATGGAATTGACGATGGGCTTGCCCTGGACGCATTTCAGGCCGGCCTCGATCACCTCCCACTTCGACGAGTCGATCATCACCGGCACGCGGGCGATGTCGGGCTCGGCCGCGATCAGGTTCAGGTACTCGACCATCGCCTTCTTCGAGTCGATCAGGCCCTCGTCCATGTTGATGTCGATGATCTGCGCGCCGTTGGCGACCTGGTCGCGGGCGACGTCGAGGGCGGCGGCGTAGTCGCCGGCCGTTATCAGCTTGCGGAAACGCGCCGAGCCGGTGACGTTGGTGCGCTCGCCGACATTGACGAAGGGAATGTCCTTCGTCAGCGTGAACGGCTCGAGACCGGAGAGCCGCATCAGCGGCGACCGTTTCGGAATGTTTCTCGGCGGGTGCCTCGCCACCGCCTCCGCGATGGCGGCGATATGCTCCGGCGTCGAGCCGCAGCAGCCGCCGACGACGTTGACCAGCCCCTCGCGCGCGAACTCCTCGACCTGCGCGGCCATGAAGTCCGGCGTCTCGTCATACTGGCCGAAGGCGTTGGGCAGGCCGGCATTGGGATAGGCACAGGTGAAGGTATCGGCGACGCCCGACAGCTCTGCGAGGTGCGGCCGCATGGCGGCGGCGCCCAGCGCGCAGTTCAGGCCGACCGTGAACGGCCTCGCATGGCGGATCGAGTGCCAGAAGGCGGTCGGCGTCTGGCCGGAGAGCGTGCGGCCGGAAAGGTCGGTGATGGTGCCGGAGATCATCACCGGCAGGTGGATGCCCTTCTCCGCGAAGATCTCCTCGCAGGCGAAGATCGCCGCCTTGGCGTTGAGCGTATCGAAGATGGTCTCGATCAGGATGATGTCGGCGCCGCCGTCGACCAGCCCGCGCAGCTGCTCGCCATAGGCGAGGCGCAGGTCGTCGAAGGTGACGGCGCGGTAGCCGGGATTGTTGACGTCGGGCGAGATCGAGGCGGTGCGGTTGGTCGGCCCCAGCGCCCCGGCGACGAAGCGCCGCCGCCCGTCCTCCTGCTCGGCGCGGCGCAGCGCCCGCTTGGCCAGCCGCGCCCCGTCGCGGTTCAGCTCGTAGACCATCTCCTCCATGCCGTAGTCGGCCTGGGCGATGGAGGTGGAGGAGAAGGTGTTGGTCTCGACGATGTCGGCGCCGGCCCTGGCGTAGGCGTAGTGGATGTCCTCGATGGCCTTGGGCTGGGTGAGGATGAGCAGGTCGTTGTTGCCCTGCTGGTGGCAGGCGCAGCCGGTGAAGCGGTCGCCGCGGAAATGGTCCTCATCGAGGCCGAGGCCCTGGATCTGCGTTCCCATCGCGCCATCGAGCACGAGAATGCGCTCGCGCGCGGCGGCCTTGAGGGCGGCGAGGATCCCGGAACCGTCAGGCCTGGGGGCGACGGGGCCAAAGAGGTCATCGAGTGAGGACATAAGCGACGTTCTTCATTCCCGGAGCGACATTGGCGTTCCGTCACATAACAACATCTTTATGTCAACATATGAATTTCCAGCTCTCGCCGAGAATCCGGTCGGAAAACGGCTTTCCGCACCCCGGAAACCGCTCGACCGCAAGGCGACGTTTCTCGACCGCGCCACGAAAAACGCTCCCCGGGGGTTCCGGGGAGC
>JAEZXF010000535.1 GCA_023419995.1 Pseudomonadota bacterium
GAAGCAAGCGAAGAAGAGACGGCCGCGCGCGAGCGCGCGCCGGCCATTGCCGTGCGCGACGAGCCCGATCGCTCGGTCTGGGTGCTTTCGGGCGTCTGGAACACCCGCTCGGTGCACCTCGTCGATGGAGGCATGCGCGCGCTGGAGCAGATGCCGGGCGCGCGCGACGTCGTCATCGACATCGCCGGCGTCTCGCGCATGGACACGGCCGGCGCATGGCTGATCGAGCGGCTGACCGCCGCGCGGCGCGCCGCCGGCGGCCGCGTCGAGGTGACGGGCGCCTCGCCCGCGGCGCAGATCCTGCTGCCGGCCGTGCGGCCGGCGCTGGAGAAGGAGGCGGAGGAGAAGGAAAAGCCGCCCTTCTTCGTCGTCAAGTGGCTGGAGGCGCTCGGCCGGGCGACCGAAAGCGCCTGGCGCGACTTCCTCTACGGCATGGACATCCTCGGCGCGGCGATCCGCGGCGCGCAGATGAAGCTCGGGCGCGGCCACGCGGTCAACCCGGCGGCGATCTTCCACCAGATCGACCGCATGGGCATCGGCGCCATTCCGGTGGTGATGCTCATCTCGGGGATCGTCGGCGCCATCGTCGCCCAGCAGGGCGCCTACCAGCTCCGCTGGTTCGGGGCCGAGATCTTCATCGTCGACCTGGTCGGCATCCTCTCGCTGCGCGAGCTGGGCGTGCTCCTGACCGCGATCATGGTCGCGGGGCGCTCCGGCAGCGCCATCACCGCCGAGATCGGCTCGATGAAGATGCGCGAGGAGATCGACGCGCTGAAGGTGATCGGCCTCAATCCGGTCGGCGTCCTGGTCTTCCCGCGGCTGGTGGCGCTGGTCATCGCCGTTCCCTGCCTCACGGTCATCGCCAACGCGGCCGCGCTCGGCGGCGGCATGCTGGTGTGCTGGGTCTATTCCGGCATCGCGCCCGAGACCTTCATCGACCGCCTGCACGCGGGGATCGACCTGTCGACCATCTTCGCCGGCCTTATCAAGGCCCCGTTCATGGCTATCGTCATCGGCATCGTAGCCTCGGTGGAGGGCATGAAGGTCAGCGGTAGCGCCGAATCGCTCGGTCGCCAGGTCACCGCCTCGGTGGTGAAGTCGATCTTCGTGGTCATCGTCCTCGACGGCCTGTTTGCCATGTTCTACGTGGCGATCGACTTCTAGGGCGGCGCATGGCTGGCGGTGTGGCAACGACGATACGCGGGGACGGGGCGCAGGCGCGGAGCGGCGGCGAGGCGGTCCTGTCGGTGCGCGACGTCACCGTCGCCTTCGGCGAGAAGGTGGTGCTCGACCATCTCTCCCTCGACGTCTACCGCGGCGAGATCCTCGGCTTCGTCGGCGCCTCCGGCACCGGCAAGTCTGTGCTCCTGCGCACCATCCTCGGCCTGACGCCCAAGCGTGGCGGCTCCATCTCGATCTTCGGCCACGACCTCGACCGGCTGGATGACCGCGACCGCATGCTGGTCGACATGCGGCTCGGCGTGCTGTTCCAGCACGGCGCGCTGTTCTCCGCGCTGACGGTGAAGGAGAACATCCAGGTGCCGATGCGCGAGTACCTCGACCTGCCGCCGGCGCTGATGGACGAGCTGGCCATGCTGAAGCTGGAGCTGGTCGGCCTGCCGCCCGACGCCGCGGGCAAGCTGCCGTGGCAGCTTTCGGGTGGCATGATCAAGCGCGCCGGCCTCGCGCGGGCGCTGGCGCTCGACCCCGACATCGTCTTCCTCGACGAGCCGACCTCGGGCCTCGACCCCATCGGCGCGGCGGATTTCGACGAGCTGGTCGTCAAACTGCGCGACACGATGGGCCTGACCGTCTACATGGTGACGCACGACCTCGACAGCCTGTTCTCCGTCTGCGACCGCATCGCGGTGCTGGGCAGCAAGAAGGTCCTGGTCGAGGGCACGATCGAGGACATGATGCAGGTCGAGGAGCCGTGGGTGAAATCCTACTTCCGTGGCAAGCGCGCGCGCCGGATCGATCTTCCGGCAAGGGAAGCTTCGAGCTAGGGCAGGATCGATGGAAACACGCGCCAACTACGTCATGGTCGGCATCTTCACGCTGCTGACGGTGCTTGCCGCCTTCGGCTTCGTCTACTGGACGGCCGGCCTCGGCGACCGCGGCGAGGTCGCGACCCTGCGCTTCCGCATCCACGGCTCGGCCTCCGGCCTCGTGCGCGGCAGCGTCGTGCTGTTCAACGGCGTCAAGGTCGGCGACATCACCCGCGTCTACATCGACGTCTCCAACCCCTCGGTCGCCATCGCCGACGCGCAGGTCGACCGGCTGACCCCGGTGACGAAGTCGACGCAGGCGGATGTCGGCCTGGCCGGCCTCACGGGCCAGGCCAACATCGAGATGCGCGGCGGCAACCCGAACGAGCCCAACCTGCTCGACCTCGCCGAGACCGAGGACACCATCGCCGAGCTGACCGCCAACCCTTCGGCCGTGGCCAACCTGCTCGAGAGCGCGCAAAGCCTGTTCGTGCGTGCCGACGCGGTTCTGGCGGAGCTCGAAGGCTTCGCCGCCGAGGCGCGCGGGCCGCTGACCGAGACGCTGAAGAACGTCGAGCGCTTCTCGCAGGCGCTGAGCAACAACGCCGACAACATCGACGAATTCCTCGCCAGCGTCGGCTCCCTCTCGGAGACGCTGACGGCGGTTTCCGGCCGCCTCGAATCGACGCTGACCGCCGCCGAGGACCTGATCAACGCGGTGGACCGCGAGCAGGTCAAGAGCACCGTCGCCAACATCGAGCAGTTCACCAGGCGCCTGACCGAGGCGAGCACCGATCTTGACCGCATCATGCAGGGCGTCGAGCAGAGCGTGGCCTCGATCGCCAGGTTCTCGGAATCCGCCAACCAGACGCTGGCGCGCGTCGACACCATCATCGAAAGCGTCAACCCGGCGGCGGTGCGCACGGCGCTGACCAATTTCGAGCAGGCCAGCACCACGGTCAACGCCGCCGTCAACGACATCGGCAAGGTGGCGGAGAAGGTCGGCAACCGCGCCGAGGACATCGACGCCATCGTCACCGATGCCCGCCAGCTCGCCACCCGGCTCGCCCAGGCCTCGGAGCGCATCGACGGCATCCTCGTCAAGGTCGACAACCTGCTCGACACCGACGAGGCGGGCGGGCTGATGGCCGAGGCGTCGGAGACGCTGAAGGCGTTCCGCGAGGTCGCCGACACGCTGAACGCCCGCATGGGCACCATCACCGACGGGCTGGCGCGCTTCTCGGGCCAGGGGCTGCGCGACGTCGAGGCGCTGGTGCGCGATTCCCGCCGCTCCATCACCCGCATCGAGCAGGCGATCACCGATCTCGAGCGCAACCCGCAGCGCATCATCACCGGCGGCGCGGGCGCGGTGAGGGAACATGACGGCAGGTCGCGGCGTTGACATCGGCACGCCGCCCGGCCAGAACTGGACGGCTTTTCGTGTCCCCGAAGCGCCGGACGAAGGGACGATCATCGATCTTCGATGGTCTCCGGGGCCTGAACGGGATGGAGGATCGCCGACAGCATTCGCGAGGATGCGCGGCGCTCCGGAATGCGGCGCATCGAAACGGGATCGGGAACGGCGGGTGAAGGGTATTCGCAGCGGATTGGGGGCGTTCCTGCTGGCGACGCTGGTTCTGCCGGGCTGTGCCGCGCTGCCGGGCGGCGGCCCCGCGCCGCTGGACACCTATGACCTGACGGCCGGCACGGTCGAGGCCTCCGGCCCGCGCCGCGGCCGCATGCAGATCCTCGTCGCCGAGCCGAGCGCACTCAAGGCGCTGGACGGCGAGAACGTCGTCGTCCGGCCGTCTCCCGGCTCGGTCGAGTTCCTCAAGGGCGCGCAATGGGCCGACAGGCTGCCGCGCGTCGTCCAGGCGCGGCTGATCGAGACGCTGCAGGCGACGGGCAGGCTGGGCGGCGTCGGCCGGCCGGGCGAGGGCCTCGCCATCGACTACCAGGTGGTCACCGAGATCCGCTCCTTCGAGGTGCGGCTGGACGGCGCGCCGCGCGCCGAGGTGTCGCTCTTCGTCAAGATCCTGAACGACCGCAACGGCGTGGTGCGCGCCTCGCGCGGCTTCACCGCCGCCGCGCCGCTTTCGGGCGGGGCCGGCAACGACGCCTATGTCGCCGCGCTCGACCGCGCCTTCGCGCAGGTGTCGCGCGAACTCGTGCCCTGGGTGCTCGGCGCGATCTGACGGCGGCGCGGGCGGGAGAGCCGGCTCCACCTCATTCGATTGCCGTTAAGACCCTTCGCTTCCCGCCTGGCGCACCCCCGATCCGCTGCGCCTCACGCCCCCTCCATGCGACACGTCTGCGGGATTCGATCCGCCTGGAAGCGGATCGTGGTTCATCGCCCGCTACCGAACGTGAGATCAACGGGTTATCGTCCGCCGTGGAGATCGCTTCTCTCGGGAACGGAAAGGGTGAGAGTGGCAGGAGGTACCAAGGCCGCGGTGCGGGGTGCCTTCGCACACCCCTGATTGGCACCCGGACAAAAAGAAAAAGGCGGGCACAGGGCCCGCCTTTTTCTTCGTCCGGTTCGGCTCGTGCTATTTCAGCCTGCCGCTCGCATGGGCGAGCATCGTGTAGACCTTGCCGGTGTCCGAGGTGAGGTAGGTTTGCGTCATCATGTTGTCGCGGTCGTTGCGGCCGACATCCTGAAGCAGCTTCTCGAAATCGCGGCAGTAGCGGTCGACGGCGGCGCGGAACTCGCTGTCCGACGCGTATTTGCGGCGGATCTCCTCGAAGGTCTGCTGGCCCTTGAGCGTGTACAGCCGGCGCGTGAACACGTTGCGCTCGCCGCGGCGGTAGCGGTTCCACAGCTCGATCGAGGCCGCGTGGTCGATGGCGCGGGCGATGTCGACCGACAGCGAGTTGAGCGACTCGACGACATGGAGCGGCGAGCGCTCCGGCGTCGCCGGCGGGCGCACGGCCTCGGGCCGGGCTTCCTCGCGCTCGGCCCCGCGCAGCAGGTCCTTGACCCAGCCGCCGGCCTGCGGCGGCTGCGGGCGCTCCTGCACGG
>JAEZXF010000051.1 GCA_023419995.1 Pseudomonadota bacterium
GCCCTGCACGTCGCGGACGTAGGCGTGGCCGGCGAGGAAGCCGGCATAGGCGAGCAGCGAATGGCTGCCATTGAGCAGCCTGAGCTTCATCTTCTCGTAGGGCGCGACGTCGGCGACGAACAGCGCCCCGGCCTCGTCCCAGGCCGGCCGGCCGGCGGCGAAGGCGTCCTCGATCACCCATTGCGAGAACGGCTCGGTCTCGACGGCGGCGCGGTCGCGGCGGCCGGTCAGAAGCGCGGCGTCCGCCAGCGTCGCGTCGGTGCCGGCCGGGGTGATGCGGTCGACCATGGTCGAGGGGAAGGGGACGTGGGCGGCGATCCAGCCGGCCAGCGCAGGGTCGCGCTCCCGCGCGAACTCCAGCACCAGCCGCTTCAGCAGCGCGCCGTTGGCCGGCAGGTTGTCGCAGCACAGCGGCGTGAAGGGCCGGGCATTGGCCGCGCGCCGCCGCGCCAGCCCCTCGACCAGATGGCCGACGACGCTGCGCGGATGCCGCGGCTGCGCCAGGTCGGCGGCGACGTCCGGGTGCCGGCGGTCGAGGCCGCCGGTGGCGGGGTCGAGGCCGTAGGCCTTCTCGGTGACGGTCAGCGTGACGATCCGCGTCGTCGGGTCGGCCAGCCGCGCGGGAAGGCGCTCCGGGTCGCGCGGCGCGGCGAAGGCCGCGCGCACCGCGCCGACGACCTGCGCCGTCGTCTCCTCCGCCTCGCGCACGAGCACCGTGAAGAGGCCATGCTGCGCGGCGAGGGCGTCGACGGTGTCGGTCGAGCGCAGGCTGGCGGCGGCGATGCCCCAGTCGCCGCCCCCGGCCGCGATCGCCCCGTCGGTGTAGCCCGCCACATGGGCGCGGAAGAACGCGCCCGGCCCGATATGGACGATGCCGTGCCCGAGCGCGGCGCGGTCGTAGGAGGGCCGAGCGACCGGGGCGGGCAGCCCGTCGAGGCCGATGAGCGGCGGCGTCCCGCTCACAGCCCGTAGGCCTTCTTCGCCAGCCCGTAGCTGAGGTCGGCGGCGATGGCCCCGGCCTCGGCCATCGGCAGCCGATGCTCGGCCGCCATGCGGGCGAGGAAGCCGCAGACCTCGCGCCGCCAGACGTCGTGGCGGGCGGGGATCGACAGGAGCGCCCGCGTGTCGTCGTTGAAGCCGGCGAGGTTGTGGAAGCCCGCCGTCTCGACCACCTGGTCGAGGTAGCGGCGGATGCCGTTGGGGCTGTCGTGGAACCACCAGGGCGGGCCGACCAGCAGGCACGGCCAGTGGCCCGCCATCGGCGCGAGCTCGCGGGCGTAGGTCGCCTCGTCGAGGGTGAAGGCGATCAGCCGGAAGCCGGGCGCATGGCCGTGGCGGTTGAGCAGCGCGTCGAGCCCGCCGACCCAGTCGGTGCGCAGCGGGATGTCGGCGCCCATGTTGGGGCCGCGCGCCGCAAGCACGGCGCGGTCGGTGCTGCGCCGCGCCCCGGCGTGGAGCTGCATGGTCATGCCGTCCTCGACCGACAGCCCGGCCATCTCGGTCAGCATCTGGGCGCGGAACAGCTCGGCCTCGGCGGCGGAGAGGGTGCCCGCCCGCGCGCCGTCGAGCAGGCGCTGCTTCTCGTGCCGGGCGAGGTCGGCCGTCAGCGCGCTCGGCGCGCCGTGATCGGTGGCGGTGGCGCCGAGGCGGCGGAACTCGGCGCGGCGCCGGCGGTGCGCCTCGATCATGCCGCCCCATTCGCCGGTGTCGGTGCCGGTCATCTCGCCGAGGCGGGCGAGGTTGCCGGCAAAGCCCGGCGTGTCCGGGTCGGTCACCGCGTCGGGGCGGTAGGTGGTGCGCACCCTGCCGATCCAGCCGTCGGCGAGCAGCTCGCGGTGGTGGTCGAGCGGGTCGAGCGCGCCCTCGGTGGTGGCGATCGTTTCGATGCCGAAACGCTCGAACAGGGCCCGCGGGCGGAATGCCGGCCGGGCGAGCTGCGCTCCGATGTGGTCGTAGAGCGCGTCGGCGTTGCCGGGCGTCAGCGGCTCGGGGCAGCCGAGCACAGCGGACATGGCGTGGTCGACCCACAGCCGCGACGGCGTGCCGGCGAAGAGGTGGTAGTGGCGGGCGAAGACGCGCCACGTCTCGCGCCCGTCGATGCGCCCGCTGCCGTCCGGACGGGGCAGGCCGAGCGCGTCGTGGCCGACGCCGGCGCTGTGCAGCATGCGGAAGAGGTAGTGGTCGGGAAGGACGAGCAGCGACGCCGCGTCCTCGAACGGCCTGTCCCCGGCGAACCAGGCCGGGTCGGTGTGGCCGTGCGGGCTGACGATGGGCAGGTCGCGCACGCCCTCGTAGAGGTCGCGCGCCTTCGCCCGCACCGCCGGCTCGGCCGGCAGCAGCCGGTCGGGATGCAGGAAGCCGTCGCCGATCCTCATCGCGCCCCCGCGACAGCCGACAGCGCCCGCTCGACGCCGCGCAGCTCGGCCAGCCCCTTGAGCCGGCCGATGGCCGGGTAGCCCGGCTGCGCGCCGCGCTTCAGGTCGTCGAGTATGTCCTGCCCGTGGTCGGGCCGCATCGGCATCTCCCGGTCGGCGCGGCCCTCGGCCCGGCGCCGCGCCTCTTCCTTCATGAGCGCTGCAATCACGGCCACCATATCGGTGTCGCCGTCAAGATGCTCGTCCTCGTGGAACGAGCACGGCAGGCCCGGCGTCTCGCGCTTCACGTTGCGCAGGTGGACGAAATGGATGCGCGGCCCCAGCCGCTCCGCCATCGCCGGCAGGTCGTTGTCGGGCCGCGCGCCGAGCGAGCCGGTGCAGAAGGTGACGCCGCTGGCCGGGCTGTCGACGGCGTCGAGCACGGCGCGGTAGTCGGCCTCGGTCGACATGACGCGCGGCAGGCCGAGGAGCGGGAAGGGCGGGTCGTCGGGATGGCAGCACAGGCGCAGCCCGAGCCGCTCGGCCGTCGGCACCACCTCGGAGAGGAAGTCGATCAGGTTCCGCCGCAGGCGGCCGGCGTCGATCGCGGCATAGGTCGCCACCTGCGCCCTGAGGTCGTCGAGCGAGGCGTTCTCGGCCGCGCCCGGCAGGCCGGCATTGACGTTGCCGGCGAGCTGCCGGCGCCTGTCCTCGCCCATGGCGGCGAAGCGGCGGGCCGCTTCCGCGGCAACCGCCGGCGGGAAGCTTGCGGCCGCGTCGGGGCGGGCGAAGACGTGGATGTCGAAGGCGGCGAAGTCGACGAGGTCGAAGCGCATGGTCGTGCCGCCATGGGCGACGCGCCAGGCGAGGTCGGTGCGCGTCCAGTCCAGCACCGGCATGAAGTTGTAGCAGATCGTCTCCAGCCCCGCCGCGGCGAGGTTCTCCAGCGAGGCGCGGTAGCCGGCAAGATGCTCCTTCCACGGCCCGGTCTGCGTCTTGACCGCCTCCGAGACGGGCAGGCTCTCGACCACCTCCCATTCGAGGCCGGAGGGCGATCCGTCGGCGAGGCGGCGCACCTCCTCCTGCCGCCGGGCGATCTCCTGCGGCGTCCACACTTCGCCATAGGGTATGTGGTGCAGCGCCGAGACGATGCCGCGCGCGCCCGCCTGCCGCGCATCGGCGAGCGTTACCCTGTCGACCGGACCGAACCAGCGCCAGACATGCCTCATCGTGTCACCCGAAAGCGAGGTTTGGCAGCCACAGCACGACGCCGGGCAGGAAGACGAGAACGGCGATCAGCGCGCAGATCGCGGCGATGAAGGGGATCGAGGCGACGGAATACTCCTCGATGGTCACGTCCATCAGCGCGCAGACGGCGAACATGGCCGAGCCGCTCGGCCAGGTCATGCCGCCGAGGGTGACGATCGACATCATCAGGATGCCGAAATGCACCGGGTCCATGCCGACGCTGACGACGATGGGCACGAAGATCGGGGTCAGCAGCAGCACCATCACCGTGCTTTCCAGCGCCAGCCCGGCCACCAGCAGGAACAGCAGGATGACCAGCACGATCATGTTGGGGTCGGTGATGCCGGCGAGCATCCAGCCGGCGAGGTTCTGCGGCACCTGCAGGTAGATGGTGGCGAAGCCGACCATGCCGCTCATCAGGATGATGAGCATGATCAGGCCGACGTCGGACGAGGCGTGGGCGAACGCCTCCCAGCACTTCCTCGCCGTCAGCTCGCGATGGGCGAGGAAGCCGACGGCGAGCGCGTAGACCACGGCGAAGGAGCCGACCTCGGACGGGGTGAACAGGCCGCCGCGGATCGACAGCACCAGCGCGACGGGAAAGAAGATCGCCCATTTCGCGTCCCACGCGGCCAGCGCCAGGGCGCGGAACGTCGGCTTGCGCGTGTCGGCGACGACATAGCCGTGGCGGCGGGCGATGACGTAGGCGGTGACCATCAGCACCACCATCATCAGGAAGCCGGGAATGATGCCCGCGAGGAAGAGCCGGCCGATCGAGACGTTGCCGATATAGCCGTAGAGGATCAGGCCGATGGAGGGCGGGATGGTGGCGGTGATCAGCGAGCCGACGGCGATGGCCGCGGCCGAGTAGCCCTTGCCGTAGCCCTTGGCCAGCATGGCCGGGCCGAGGATGCGCGCCTCCATGGCCGCGTCGGCCACGGCCGAGCCGGACACGCCGCCCATCAGCGTCGACAGGACGATGGCGACCTGCGCCAGCCCGCCCGACATCCAGCCCACCGCCACCATCGACACCTTGAGCAGCCGGTCGGTGATGCCGCTGGCGTTCATCAGGTGGCCGGCGAGCACGAAGAACGGCACGGCGAGCAGCGGGAAGCTCTGGCTCATCGAGGCGATCTTCTGCACCGCGATGGACAGCGGCATGCCGGCATCCATGACGAAGAAGACGAAGCCGGCGATGCCGGTGGCGAAGGCGACGGGCATGCCCGCCACCATGAACACCACGAAGACGACGGAGATCAGCAGCATCCTACAGCTCCAGCGGCGGCGGCGCGTCCTTGTCGGCGGCGGTGCGGGTGTAGACCAGCACCCCCTCGCCGCGCCGGCGCCAGGCATCGACCATGTTGTAGACGAGCGACACGCCGAGCAGGACGCAGCCCACCGGCACCGCCGCCGTCACCCAGGCATAGGAAAGGGTGGAATCGCCGAAGGTGCGCTCGCGGTTGAGCAGCGTCAGCTTGTAGCCCTCGACGGCGAGGACGCCGAGGAAGGCGAGCACGATCGCCGCGCAGAGGAACTGCAGCCACAGGTGCGGCCGGTAGCCGAGATACTTGACCGCGACCTCCATGCCGAGATGCGACTTCTCGCGCATCGCCTTGGTCGCGCCGAGGAAGCACAGCCAGATGAAGAGGAGCTGCGCCATGTCCACGGACCAGATCAGCGGACGGCCGTAGAAACGCATGATCGCGGCGACGAAGACGAGGCCGGTGATGACGGCGAGCAGGACGACGCAGATCGCCAGCTCGACTTGCGCGAGGCGCTTGAACATCGGGAACCTTTCGGAAGGGCGGGGCGCGGCGCGCCGGCGCGCCGCGCGCCCCGGGGGTGGTCCGGCGAAGCGGCGCCTACCTGGCGGCGATGGCCTGGAGCGTGTCGCGCAGCTCGCCGTAGCCCAGCGTCTCGTAGACGCCGGCGGTCGCGTCGCGGAACGGGGCGACGTCGATCTCGGTCACGGTCATGCCGGCCGCCGTCAGCTCCTTCTCGATCTCCGCCAGCATGTCGCGCGTGCCGTAGGAGGCGACGTCGCCGGCCTTCAGCGCTTCCTCGCGCAGCGTCGCCTGGTGCTCGGCCGGCAGGCCGTCGAACCAGGACGCGCTGGTCACCAGCCCGGTGATCAGGTTGATGTGGCCGGTCTTGGTGAGGTGCTTCGTCACCTCGAACAGCTTGGAGCCGTAGCCGGCCGGCAGCTGGGCCTCGACGGAATCGATGACCTTCTGCTCCAGCGCCGAGTAGACCTCGGCATAGGGCATCGGCGTCGGCACCGCGCCCATGGCCTTGACCGTCTCGACCCAGACCGGGGCGCCGGGCGTGCGCATGCGGTTGCCGGCGAGGTCGGCGGGGGTGCTGACCGGGCCCGCGGTCCACAGGTGGCGCTCGCCCTGCCACCAGTTGAACGACAGCACCTGGTGGCCCGAGGCGTCGTGCAGCTTCTCCACCCATTCCTCGAACAGGTCGGAGGTGACGACCTTGCGGATGCCGTCGTAGCCGGAGGCGAGGTAGGGCGCGCCGAGCACGCCGAACTCGTTGACGAAGTTGGCTAGCCGGCCGCCGTCGACGACGACCGCCACCGGCGCGCCGGCGCGGGCCTGCTCGAGCACGTCCTCGTCGGGGCCGAGCTGCGAGTTGGGGAACAGCTTGACCTCGATCGCCCCGCCCGAGCGCTCGCTGACGGCCTTGCCGAAAGCCTCGAGGCCCTTGTAGAGCGGGTCGCTGGTGGTCAGCGCGGTGTTGATGCTGAGCGTGTAGTCGGCGGCGGCGGCCGGAAACGCGACTGCGACCATGCCGGCCGCAAGAAATGCCTTGAACGAGGCGAGTTTCATGTATTCCTCCCTTGGAAAAGCGCCCCGATTGCTCAGGAACAGCCTTTTGTAGGCTAGTATGGTAGTATATGATTGTCAATATGAGCATGCCGTCCGAACTCGACCTCCTGCCCGAAGACAGCGCCCGGATGCGCCAGGCCACCATGGGCACGCGTGTCTTCGAGGCCCTGCGCCAGGCCATCGTCCAACTCCAGCTGCGGCCGGGAAACCCGCTGTCGGAAGCCGAGATCGGCCGCCAGCTCGGCGTGTCGCGCCAGCCGGTGCGCGAGGCCTTCATCAAGCTGGCCGAGAGCGGGCTGGTCGAGATCCGGCCGCAGCGCGGCACCTTCGTCAGGCTGATCTCGATCCGCGAGGTCGGCAATGCGCGCTTCCTGCGCGAGGCGATCGAGGTGGCGATCATGAAGAAGGCGGCGGTCGAGGCGGGCGACGCCGACATCGCCGCGCTGCGGGCGCTGATCGCCCAGCAGCGGGCCGGCGCCGTCGACGGCGACAACGCCGCCTTCCTGCGGCTGGACGAGAAGTTCCACCAGGCCATCGCCCGCAGCGCCGACTGCGACGACGCGTGGCGCGTGCTCGAGGGGCTGAAGGCGCAGATGGACCGGGTGCGCTACCTGTCGCTGCCCGAGGCGACGCCGCTCGAGACCATCATCGAGCAGCATGAGGCGCTGGTCGCGGCCATCTCGCGGCGCGCGCCCGAAGAGGCGGCGGAAGCCATGCACCGCCACCTGTCGGAAATCCTGCTGTCGCTGCCGAAGCTGGCGGCGCGCCACCCCGCCTATTTCGTCGACTGAGGGTCCGCGTCCAGCGCCGCGCGAGGGGCGAGCGCGCCGCGATGGGCGATGCAGATGCCGGCGACGCGCTGGGGTTTGTGCCCGCTATGGTTGCGTGGCTTGGGGTCGGGTGATTCGAGGTCTCCGTTGATGGCGGAGGGCTCGATGAAGCGGACCCTGGCCTGGCTGGGCGATGCCGAGTGGGCTCTGATCGAGCCGTTTCTGCCGCGCGGACGCAAAGGGGCGCTTCGGGTCGATACCGGCGCGCCATCCCGGGCATGGTGCACATGCTCAAGAGCGGTGTGCGCTGGTGCGACTGCCCGCCCGGATACGGTCCCTCCACCACGATCTACAACCGCTGGAGCCGGCAGGGCATCTGGCTGGGGATGTTCGAGGCTGACTGGACACAGCGGCGTGTGGGGAACGGTTGCGATCGACGCCACCCACGTCAAGGCGCACCGCTCGGCAGGCGGCGCAAAAAGGGGGCCTTCGCGCAAGCCACCGGCGTCTCGCGCGGCGGCCGGACCAGCAAGCCCCCCGGACTGACCGGTCCGCGAGGCCGGCCGCGCCTGCTCATGCTTTCGGCCGGCGACATCAACGACATGACCACGGCATCCAGCCAGCTCGAGCAGGCTGGATGCCGCTTCGACAGGCTCATCGCCGACAGGGGGTTATGACACCAATGCCATTCGAAGCGCCATTATGGAACAGGCGCCGGCGCGCCCCGGTCCCGTAGGATCGCCACGCCTGCAAGGCCAGAAACCTCGTCGAGCGCCTCTGATGCCGTCTCGAGGACTGGCGTCGGATCGCGACTCGCTGCGACAAACGCGCGAGAAACCTCTTCGCCGCAACCATCATCTACTCGTGCAATCGAGTCCGGACCCGCAGGCCTCGCGCGTCGCCGCCTCGTGCGCGGCGCCGGCGAGCCGGCGGGCGGGGGAGGCGTCGTTGAAGCTGTCGCCGGCGCCGACGTCTGCCACCGAAGGCGGCGCGATCCCGAAGCTGCCGCCGGCCATGCGCCGTCCCCTGCCCGGATACTGCTGCCGCTACCCAAGTTGGCGGCGCGCCTCGCGGCCTATTTCGTCGACTGAGGGTCCGCATCCAGCACCGCGCGAGGGGCGAGCGCGCCGCGATGGGCGATGCAGATGCCGGCGATGCGCTGGGCCTCCCGCGTCGCCGCCTCGGGCGCGGCGCCGGCGAGCCGGCGGGCGAGGTAGGCGCCGTTGAAGCTGTCGCCGGCGCCGGTCGCGTCGACGACGTCGGCCACCGGCCGCGGCGCGATCCCGAAGCTGCCGCCGGCATGGCGCACGAAGGTCGCCTCCGCCCCGTTCTTGACCACGATCTCGCCCGCGCCGAGCCCGGCATAGCGCCCGGCTGTCGCCTGCGGCGAGGCGTCGCCGAACAGGGCAGCCTCGTCGCCGAAGGTCGGCAGGACGATGTCGCAGGCCGCGCCCGCCGCGGTCAGGGCCTGCCGCAGCTCGTCGCCGTCGCGCCACAGGGCCGGGCGGATGTTGGGATCGAAGGCGACTGTCGCGCCGGCGGCCCGCGCCGCCGCCACCGCGCGCAGCAGGTCGGCGCGCCGGTCGGGCGAAAGGATGGCGAGCGTGATGCCGGAGAAGTAGACGACGCCGGCGCCGGAGAGCGCCTGCTCCAGCGCCGGCAGGTCGTCGGCCAGCAGCTTCGCGGCCGAGGTGTCGCGCCAGTAGGTGAAGTGGCGGTCGCCGTCCTGCTGGTGGATGATGTAGAGGCCGGGCCGCCGCTCGGGGATGGTGCGGACGGAGCCGGCGTCGATGCCGCTCGCCGCGAGGAAGTCGCGGATCATCCCGGAATAGCGGTCGGCCCCGAGCGCGGTGAAATAGGAGACCGTCCAGTCGCCGCCGAGGAGGGCGCGGGCGTACCAGGCCGTGTTCAGCGTGTCG
>JAEZXF010000060.1 GCA_023419995.1 Pseudomonadota bacterium
GCATGAAATCCTTCTCGATCCTCATCGACATCTCTC
Source organism: Pseudomonadota bacterium (assembly GCA_023419995.1). Lineage (GTDB taxonomy): Bacteria > Pseudomonadota > Alphaproteobacteria > Rhizobiales > Rhizobiaceae > Aerobium. The sequence goes on from JAEZXF010000060.1 coordinate 37, forward strand.
CTCGCCGGGGCGCGCCTCGCGAAAGCGGACGGCCCTGCCGCCGTCCATCTGTTCACAGGCTGAACAATGCGGTTGACATTTGTGCGTTGCAGCATAAATTTGACGATGAACAGGGAGACCTGTTCATGCCCTCCTTGGGCGTTTCCTCCCTAGACTTGGGCCGCGCCGCGCACAACGGTGCGGTCGTTTTTTATCGGGATTTGCCCGCGGGCGCAGCTATTCGGCGGCAAGCGGCATCGCGCCGGGGTCGAGCAGGTGCTCGGGTATGGCCATCAGCTCGGCGCAGAAGCGCGTCATGTCGGCCGCGAGCGGCACGAAGCCGACGGTCGGCTCGCAGGTGCGCTCGTTGAGGTAGAGCCCGCGGTTGACCTCGATCCGCAGCGCGTGCAGCCCCTGCGCCGGCCGGCCGTAGTGCTCGGTGATGTACCCCCCGGCATAGGGCTTGTTGTGGGCGACGTTGTATCCCATGCCGATCAGGATGGCGATCGCCGCGGCGGTGAGCGCCGGCGCGCAGGCGGTGCCGAAGCGGTCGCCGACGATGAAGTCCGGCCGCACGCGGCCGTCGCCGACCCGCACGCTCGCCGGCATCGAGTGGCAGTCGACCAGCACCCCCATGCCGAACCGCGCATGGGTGCGCGACAGAAGCCGCGAGAGCTCGTCGTGATAGGGCTTGTAGACGCTCTCGACGCGCATGACCGCCTCGTCGAGCGGCAGCTTGCCGGCATAGATCTCGAACCCCTCGCCGACGAGGCGCGGCACCGTGCCGAGCCCGCCCGCCACCCGCGCCGAGCGCGTGTTGGCGTAGGGCGGCAGCGGCTCGGCGAACATGCGCGGGTCGAGCTCCCACGGCTCGCGGTTGACGTCGAGATAGGCGCGCGGAAAGTTGGCCGCCAGCATGGGCGCGCCCAGCGCCACCACGCCGCCGAACAGCTCGTCCACGTAGCAGTCCTCGGAGCGGCGGATCGCCAGCGCGTCGAGCCTGCTCATGGCGAGGAAGCGCGGCGGATAGAACCGGCCGCTGTGCGGGGAGTTGAAGACGAAGGGCACCCGCTGCTCGGCGGGCCCGGCGACCACGAAGGGCCGCGTCGCGGTGAAGTCCTGTGCTGCCGACATGAAGCTCCCGGTGCCTGCGCCTCGCGTCCATGGCCTAGCATCCATGGCCTGCGGGCTCGCTGCGAGCCTGCCACCGCCGGCCGGCGCTGTCCAGAGCGCAACACCGCGCATTCCGGGCGCAATCGCGCCGGCACGGCCATCGCGGCGGCGGCCGTTCACTTGATCTTTACCGGGCCGCGAGCATATACGACCCAGGGTCGGGAATGCCCGCAGGGACAGACGGGCACGGAAATTGGCTGATTCGGACGGGACTTATGACGAGAATCCTGCTTGCGGAAGACGACGACGACATGCGTCGCTTTCTGGTGAAGGCGCTCGAACGCGCCGGCTATGACGTCAGCGACTTCGACAACGGCGCCAGCGCCTACGAGCGCCTGCGCGAGGAGCCGTTCTCGCTGCTGCTGACGGACATCGTCATGCCCGAGATGGACGGCATCGAGCTCGCGCGCCGCGCGACCGAGATCGACCCGGACCTCAAGGTGATGTTCATCACCGGCTTCGCCGCGGTGGCGCTGAACCCCGATTCCCGCGCGCCCAAGGACGCCAAGGTCCTGTCGAAGCCGTTCCACCTGCGCGACCTCGTCACCGAGGTCGAGAAGATGCTGAAGGCGGCCTGAAGCCGCTTTCGACAACGGCGTCGCGGAGGATTTTCCTCTATTGACGCCGGCCCCGGCCTGTGGTGTATGCGCGGGCATCGGATGGGCGTGTAGCTCAGCGGGAGAGCACTACGTTGACATCGTAGGGGTCACAGGTTCAATCCCTGTCACGCCCACCATCCAGTCCCCCAGTTTATTTCCGGATATCACGGAATAGAACCGTGTTTTCGGTCGGTTACAATCGCTGAGACACAGGATAGTGGATCAAGACCGGCTTGCGACAGCCGTTCTGGCACTTTTACCGGCGTCTTCTCAGCGAGGGCTTTCCATGTCCACTATGTCGGGCCAGCGATGGCGGGATGTTCGCGTCGATGATATCTGGCGAACCTCAGATGCCGAGCAGCTTGCTGTGGTCTTCCCAACGGATGGGTAGCTCGATGTTGCGGGCTAGATGGGTACACTAAGATCGATGGTTGCTGGCCGGTCAGGATCGCATCGACGACGCGTGTCCGCCAACCAATTTGCGATCGGGCTCTTGTCGAAGGCAATGCGGGTATGGTTGCCGGAAAGGTCGATGCGGCGTGTCCTTGCCTCATGAGGGCGTGTCCCGCATCGTCGCTGATGCCGAAGACGCGTTCCGTCGTGGTCATCGACCGGTCGACGAGGCCTTTAGCCGAGCCGCCCGCAGGGAGATCAACCAAGTTGGTTCTCCGCGGGACAGTTTGCTTTGGACGCGACAAGGACCCAATCAGGGGCAGATGGTGTTGTCCTGAGCCATCGGGGTTTTCGTCTTCTCGCCAGGTGACCGCCTCGCCGGCGGCGTTGCGGCCGTCTCGAAGTCGAGCGAACGTGTTGGCAGCCATGCCGGGGAGTGGCCGCAGCATGGAAACCGCCTCGCCGCAGCACCGGTCGAGGTGCTGCGAGCGTCCAGTCCCTGCCGGATGCGCTCACATGCCCAGGACGCGGGGCAGCCAGAGCACCGTTGCCGGTATGAAGGTGACCAGCATCAGGATTACCAGCATGATCCCGAGCAGCGGTATGCTGTCCTTGAGGATCGCTCCCATCGGTTCCTTCGCGATCGACTGGGTGATCAGCAGGTTCAGCCCCATCGGCGGGTGGATCAGCCCGATCATCAGGTTGACCACGACGATGAGCCCGAAATGCACCGGGTCGATGCCCAGGGCGACGGCCGAGGGCAGGACGATCGGCACGATGATGATCGTGGCGGGCGTGGAATCGAGGAACGCGCCGGCGATCAGCAGCACGACGTTGATCATCAGCAGGAAGGCAACGGGCGAAAGCTGCGCCTCCTGGATCCAGCGCGACAGGTCCTTGGGCACGCCGTGCACCACCATCAGGTAGGCCACGAAGGAGGAAGCCGCGACCACCAGCATGATGTTCGCGGTCTGCATCCCCGCATCCTTCAGGATCGACGGCAGGTTGCCCCAGCGGAATTCGCGATGGAGCACCCAGCCGACGAAGATGGCGTAGACCACCAGAACGGCACCGATCTCGGTGACGGTGAAGAAGCCGCCGCGGGCGCCGACGATCAGCAGGATCGGCATCGACATGGCCCAGACCGAAACCCGGAACTTCTGCCAGATCACGGCCGCCGACTGGCGTCCGCGCCGCGGCAGATCGTGCTTCCTGGCGTAGCGATCGACGAAGATCGCCAGCGCCACCACGATCATCAGCGCAGGGATGTAGCCGCCGATGAACAGCTTGACGATCGAGACCTCGGCGATGACGCCGTAGATGATCAGCGGGATCGACGGCGGCAGGATCGGCCCGAGCAGGGCGGCCGTCGCGGTCAGCGCGGCCGCGAAGGCGCCGGAATAGCCCTCTTTCTTCATCTCGGGAATCAGCAGCGCCCCGGTGGCCGAGGCATCGGCGACCGAGGAGCCGGAAATCCCCGCAAGGAAGAGGTTGGTGCCGATGTTCACCTGACCCGAACTGCCGCGCAGCCGTCCCATCGCCGAGCCGAGCAGGTCGACGATCCGGGTGGTGATGCCGCCCGAGTTCATGATCGCCGCGGCAAGGATGAAGAAAGGCACGGCGAGAAGCGGAAAGGAATCGATCCCGTTCACCATCTTCTGCGCCAGCACGAAGCCCGGCGTGCCCCAGACGAGGATGACGACGACGGAGGCCAGCCCGAGCGCGATGGCGATCGGCACGGCCAGGAACATCAGCGTGAAAAGGACCACCGCAAGGGTCAGAAGCATCAGCATGGATCAGACCCCCGAACCGGATTTCTCGGGGAACCTGGCGAAGAGGCGGGTCACCACCGCCCGTTCCAGGATGAACCACAACCCCGCAATGCAGAAGAACGGCAGCGCCATGTAGACCCAGCCGTAGGGAATGCCCGTCGCGGGTGCGCGCTTGATCGCCACCACGTCGAGCAGCTTGCCGGAATAGGCAAACAGCGCGATCAGCAGCGCCGCCGTGCAGAGGTCGACGAAGATCATCAGCAGCCGCTTCGTCCCGGGCCTCATCCGCGACGAGAAGAAGTCGATCGCGATCAGGTCGCCCTTTCCGACCAGCCAGGCGGAGCCGGAAAACACCAGCCAGATGAAGAGGAAACGCGCGATCTCGGCCAAGCCCGGCGTGGCGGTGCCGGTGAAGTAGCGGGTGATGACCTGGTAGAAGACCAGGACGACAATCAGGAACAGCGCGACGGCGACGATCGCGGAAAGAACAGCGCGCAGAATGTCACCGAGTCGGGCGAGGATTGTGCTCATCAGGAATCCGAGGCTGGCGAGAACGACGAAGAAGGCCGCCCCCGAAGGGGCGGCAGACAGGGATATCCTTACTCGACTGCGCGGACCTTTTCGATGACCGGCTGCAACGCGGCGTCATAGTTCGCCGAGGCCGCGCGCTCGATGAAGACCGCGATGTCGGGACGGGTCACGACGGCGCCTTCCTTCTCCAGCTCCGCCAGCAGGGCAGCCTGGGATTCCTCGGTGTAGGTCCGATACCAGTCGGCGCTGTCCGTGGCGGCAGCCTCGATCGCGGCGCGGGTTGCGTCGTCCAGGCCGGCGAACCAGTCGGCATTGCACATGAAGCCCATGGTTTCGGCCATGTGGTTGGTCAGCGCCAGGTTCTTGACCACCTCGTGGAAGCGCTTGTCCTTGATGGCGGTCAGGGGCTGTTCCACGCCGTCGACGACGTGGCTCTGCAGCGCCGCATAGACCTCTTCAAACGCGACGGTGGCCGGGTTGGCGCCCATCGCCCGGATCGATTCGATATAGGCCGGGATGCCGGGCGCACGGATCTTCATGCCGTCGAGGTCTTCGGCCTTCTCGATCGGCTTGTTGGTCAGCATCTGCCGGAAGCCGTGGAAGGCCGGGCCGACCACGCGGAAGCCGGCCTCGCTGGCGATGGAATCGAGAATTTCCTGGCCGACGGGCCCGCGCCAGATCCGGAAGAAGTGATCCACGTCGTGATAGACGTAGGCCACTCCCTCGATATTGGCGGCCGGATGGAACGAGCCGAGCACGCCGACGCTCTCATACATGCATTCCAGCACGTTGCCCTTCACCTGCTCGACCATTTCGTCGACGGTGCCGAGATGCGAATTCGGAAACAGCTCGACCGAGACGCCGGTGCCGAGGCGCTCCTGAAGCTTCTCCGAGAAGACCTGCATCGCCCTGGTGTCCGGGCTGGAATCCGAGCCCGCGCCACCGATACGGAACGCGACCTGCGCCTGGGCCGTCCCGGCCATGAGCAGCGTCAGGATCGAGGCGGTAATCAACTTCTTCATGTCATTCCTCCTGTTGGATGGTCCTGTCTTTCCGCAAGTACGTCTTATTCCCCTGCCATGCCGCGCACGTCCCGTCCGAGCACGGTCAGCACGTCGTCCAGCGTATCGACGAGAATATCGATCTCGGTCTCGCTGATGGTGAAAGGCGGGCTGATCTGGATATGGTCGCCGCCCTTGCCGTAGTTCGCCCCCGGCACCCCTCCCCCGACGATCACGCCGCGCTCCCGCATCATCTCGACGAGACGGGGCGTGAAGCGGGCGGCCTCGGGGAACGGCGCGCGGCTGGCGCGTTCGGCCACGAATTCGAGCCCGGCATAGAGGCCGCGGCCGCGCAGGTCGCCGATGACCTCATGCTTCTGCTGCAAGGCGCCCAGGCGCTGGTGCAGATAGCTGCCGATGCGGCCGGGGCGACTGAAGAGGTCCTCGCGCTGCATGATCTCGAAAACCTTCTGGCCGACGAAGCACGACATGGCGTGGCCGGAATAGGTGAAGCCGTGGACGAAACGGCGGCGGCCTTCGCGGAAGAAGCCGGCGATCTTGTCCGACACGATGACCGCGCCCAGGGGCGCATAGCCCGAGCCGATCGCCTTGCCGCAGGTGATCATGTCGGGCAGGGTGTCCCAATCCTCGATGGCGAAGGGCCGGCCGGTGCGGCCGTAGCCCATCAGCACCTCGTCGGCGATGAACAGGATGCCATAGCGGTCGCAAAGCTCGCGCACGCGCGGGTAATAGTCCGGCCCCGGCGTTACGCCCGAGGCGGTCGTGCCGATGATGGTTTCGGCGAAGAAGCAGGAGATGGTCTCCGGCCCCTCCAGAAGGATGGTGCGTTCCAGCTCCTCGATGCAGTGATCGGTGCAGTCGCCCTCGCCGCCGCAGATGGTGCAGCGATAATTATAGGGCGGCGTCACGTGAACCACCGGCAGCATGTAGGGATCGTAGGGCGCCCGCCAGGAGGTCCGCCCCGACAGCGACAGGGTAGCGATGGTCACGCCATGATAGCTCTGCCAGCGGGCGAGCATCTTGTGGCGCGTCCCCTCGCCCCGCTCGACGTGATACTGCCGGGCAAGCTTCAGCGCCGTCTCGTTGGCCTCGGAACCGCCGGAGACGAAATAGACCGCCGACATCCCTTCGGGAGCCACCGAAAGCACCGATTTCGCCAGTTCCTCCTGCCAGGGATGGGTGAAGGAGGCGGTATAGACGTAGCTGACGCGCGATCCTTCCGCCGCCAGCGCCTCGTAGATCTCGGTCCGGCCGTGACCGATGCCGATGACGCCGGCGCTGCCCATGCCGTCGAGATAGCGCGCCCCGTCCGCGCCATGGATCCAGACGCCCTCGGCACGTTCCACCAGAGGGTTCTGCGCGGCAAAATCCCTCAAAAACACGCTGCTCATCGGTCTTCCCATCGCCAAGGCTGCTCTCGCGGGTTCACTTGATTACTGATTATCGATAATAAATACAATCGGCATGTAGACATTCGTGATCGGATGCGAAGCCGGAAAATCGCGCGATCGGCCGCGGACGGAGCGGATGACACCGCCGCCGAAGCTGGCTATCGAGAGTGCAGTGACTTCGGAAAGGATCTTCCATTGCGCAAGGCCGATCGCCACAGCCGGATCCGTCCCAGCCTCGAGGCCGAGATCGCCTCGGCGATGCAGGAAGGCATCCTCGGCGGAGAGTGGAACCCCGGCGACCGGCTGGTGGAGATGGAGCTGGCCCAGCATTTCGGCGTCAGCCAGGGGACGATTCGCGGCGCGCTGAAATACCTGCAGGCCGATGGCCTGGTGGAACACCGCCCGCGACGCGGCAACTTCGTCATCGCCGTGTCCGAGGAGGATATCCGCGACATCTCGCTGATGCGCGACGCGCTGGAATCGCTGGGTGCCCAATTGGCCGCGGAACGGATCGACGGCGAGGGAAAGACCCGGCTCTCCGCAGTGGTCAGCGAAATGCGCGAAGCATCGGACCAACATCAGCGGCGACGGCTGCTGGAACTGGACCTGCGCTTTCACCGGACCGTGATCGAGATCGCCGACAGCCGCCTGCTTCAGGATATGTACAGGCGGCTGGAGGGGCCCGCACTTCTTTTCCTGCGCATGGCCGACGGCTTCTACCAGGAACCGCAGGTCATCGTCGATCTGCATGAGCCTTTGCTGGACGCGATCTGCTCGGGCGACAGCGCGCGCGCCTATGAACTGGCGCGGCGGCATACCGACCGGGATGCAGGCAGGCTCCTAGGTCGCTACGAGGAATGACCCGGAGCGCCGGGCCTGCGGGTGGAATCAGCCGGTCCGCTGACTGCAGTGTTGTAATTCGCTCCTCGGGAAGCGGATCATGGGGGAGAGGAGTTGCATCGCTCCTTCGTCGGTGGGGAAACGACCTCTCGTCCCGAGCGCTCAGTGCATGCAGCCGCCCTCGACCGCGTCCTCGTCGGACAGGGTCGGCTCCAGCACGACGAGATCGTTGGTGGAGATCATCCCGAAATCCGTGAACCCGTAGTTCGGTATGTTCGGCAGGCTCAGGCCGTTCATGCGCAGCAGAACCCTGTTCATGGGCGGGCAGCCCAGCCTGTCGTGGATGATGGCGACCAGCTTGCGCGTTTCCTCGGCGACGAGGTCGAGCGGCTCCTCCGACATGAGCCCGGCCACGGGAAGAGGAAGCTCGAACAGGACCTCGCCATCGAGCGCCACCACGTACCCTCCGCCATTGGCGATGCAGCGGTTGGCGGCTATCGCCATGTCGTCGTGGCTGGCCCCCATCAGGTTGTGGGCGTCATGGGATACGGTGCACGCTATCGCGCCGCGTTGCAGAAAGAGCCTGGACACGAAGCCCTTGCCGATCCGCCCCGATGCCTTGTGGCGGTCGATCACGACGATCGCGGACACGCCCTGCTGCGCATCCGGCATGACGCGGCCTTCGACGATGGGCAACGTGAATTCCTCCTCGGACTTCGGCGCGGTCACCGCGATGGCCACGGCCGGGGCGTTTCCCTCACCGAAGCCGGCACGCTCCTGATCTCGCACGCGGAATCCATCCTGCGCGCGATCGACCACGCCATCCTCGAGATGGACAATCTCGGCAGCGACGACATCAAGGGAACCGTGCGGCTCGGCCTTCCGCCCTCGCTGACCGACATGCTGGTGGTGCGGCTGATCTCGAACCTGAAGGACAAGTACCCCAAGATCAATCTGCAGATCATCGAGGGCTTCAGCGGGAACCTGCTGGAGTGGCTCGCCGACGAGAGGCTCGACCTCTGCGTGCTCTACAACGCCGCCAACGTCCGCTCGGCGACCAGCCAGCCGCTGTGGACCGAGGACGTCTGCTTCGTCGAGGCGCGCCGCGAGCACCAGCCTCCCCCCACCGTCAGGCTTGCCGAGATCGTCGGCCGGCCGCTGATCCTGCCGGGCCCCAAGCATGGGCTGCGCACGCTTCTGGCCGAGACCTGCGCCTCGATCGGCTGCTCGCTCAACATCCTGCTGGAGATCGACGCGCTCGGCGCGATCCGGGATCTGGTCGAGGCCGACCTCGGCTGCGCCATCCAGCCCCAGGTGGCGGTGCAGCGCCTCCTCGACCGTGGCAGCGTGACGGTGAGGCGCATCGTCGAGCCGGAGCTGACCCGCACGCTCTACCTCGTGATACCGGCCGCGCGCGCGCTCAGCCGGGCATCGGAGACGGCCGCCAAGATCCTCCGCTCGGAGATGACGCATCTGGCGAACGAGGGCAAATGGGGCAGCCGGGCCGTGATCCAGTACTAGGCCACGGCGCGGAACGCCCGTCCCCCTGTCCGCCTCGCCCCGGCGATCGCCACCCCCGGCTTCACGGTCCGGGAGCGGCCCTTCGGTGACGCCCGCTGTCGGGCGCCGGTCATCCGCCGACGAGGTCGGGGATCGCCGTCACCAGGCTGGGGAAGGCGATCATCAGGCCGACGACCACGAAGTCGATGACGAGGAACCACCATATGCCGCGGAAGATCGCGGAGGTGGATACCCGGTCGCCGACCACGCTCTTGACGACGAAGACGTTGAGGCCCACCGGCGGCGTGATCATGCCGATCTCCAAGAGCTTCACGATCAGCACGCCGTACCAGATCATACTGGCGTCCGAGACGAGCATGACCGGAAGGACGACCGGCAGCGTCAGCAGCAGCGCGCCCATCGGCTCGAGGATCAGCCCGAGCAGGACGTAGAGCACCGTCAGGCCGATCGCCAGGATCCACGGCTCGGCGCCGAAGCTGATGACGAACTCCGAAAGCACGCCGGCGACGTCGCTGATCGACAGGAAGCGCGTCAGCAGGTTGGCGCCGATGGTGATGACGAAGATCGTCGCGGTGGTGAAGGTGGTCTCGCGGATCGCGTCCCACGCCGCTTTCGCCGAAAGCGTCCTGTTGAGGGCGGCGACGCCGAACGAGGCCAGCGCGCCGACGGCACCGGCTTCCGTGGCGGTGAAGACGCCGGAGAACAGGCCGCCGAACACGACGCCGATCAGGAGCAGCGTCGGCCACACTTCCTTGAGCGCCGAGGTGAGGTCCCCCGGCTTGACCTCCTCCGTCGACCGCGGCGCGAGCGACGGGTTCAGCTTGACCCGGATCAGGATGACGATGATGTAGGACAGCGCCGTGACGAGGCCCGCGCCGATGCCGCCAAGGAACAGCAGGCTCACCGGCGTCTGGGTGAAGGTGCCGAAGATGATCAGCAGGATCGACGGCGGGATCAGGGCTCCCACCGTTCCGGCGGCGGCGATGCTGCCCGTCGCCAGCTCGGGCTTGTAGCCGAGCCGAAGCATTTCCGGCACCGCGATGCGCCCCATGGCAGCGGCGCAGGCGACGCTCGATCCCGTGACCGTGGCGAAGCCGGCCGACGCCATGACCGCGGTAATGGCCATGCCGCCCGGAAGCCGGGCGAACACCACCCGGCACAGGTTGAACAGCCCGCGCGTCAGCCCCGCGTGGAAGCAGACGAAGCCCATCAGCAGGAACATCGGGATGGAGCTCAGCGTCCACTTGGCGATGAAGTCGTAGACGACAGCCGACAGCACGCCGAACGCACCGCGCTCGCCGATCAGGACGAACAGGCCGACGAACGAGACCGAGGACAGCGCCACCGCGATCGGAATGCGGGCGAGGATAAGGAAAACCGCCAGGCCTATGCCGGCGAAGCCGATTGCCAGGTCGCTCATTGTGTCGGGTCCTCGCGGTTTCCGAAGCCAAGGCCGTCCTCGGCCGGAAAGAAGAAGACGACGCAACGGTAGATCAGCGTCAGGGTCATGAGGGCGAAGCCCACCGGAAGAAAGTAGTAGGAGGGCCAGATGTCGAGGCGAATGCCCTGCGTGAACACGAAGGCGCCGACCTCGCGCTTGCCCTCGGCGTCGAGGAACGTCCGGTAGGTCAGCACCGCGTAGACGACGATCGACAGCAGCCACGAGATGTAGAGCGCCAGCGACTGCAGCGTCCTCGACAGGAGCTGAGTCACCACCTCGACCGAGATGTGCGCGTTCATCCGCTCGGCGAAAGCGAGCGGCAGGAAGGCGATCCCGACCATGTAGTAGTTGGAGACGATCTCCACCGTCGCGGGGAAGCCGCGGGCCGAGACGTAGCGGGCGAAGGCGTCGACCGAGACGTGGATCATCATCGCGATGACGAGGAGGGCGGCGATGGCCTGGGTCGCGTCGAGGGCTCGGGCCAGAAGGCGGCCCACAGTTCTGATCATGATGTGAAGCTCCCGGAAAGGTTTGCGCTGCCCGCGCCCGCGGCGGCGGGCAGCGCTGCCGTCACATGCCGTAGGCGGCCTTGTCCAGGTCGCCGAAGGCGCTCTCGCGGAACAGGTCCGCGACCTGGTCGGCATTGGCCGGGTCGATGCCGGCGACGAGGCCTTCCCACTTGGCGACCAGCGCGTTGAAGCGCTCGATCTTGGCCTGCGCGTCGGTCACGCCGAACGACTGTTCGTTGAGGCGGGCGATCTCCTCCAGGTCTTCCTGGACGAACGCGTTCTTGGCGTCGACCAGCGCCTGGTCGGGCTGGACGACGGTCACGCCGATTTCGGCGACGCCCTTCTCGTGATAGGCGAGGTCGTCGGCATGGGTGTTGGCGACGGAACGGCCGATCGACTCCAGCGCGAGATCGAGGACGGCCAGCCGGGTCTTCTCGTCCCAGCCGCGCCAGGCGTCGAGATTGGTGTTGAACAGCGCGTTGATGAACAGCGAGCCGATCTGCATGTCGGTCACGTTCTTGGCCACATCCTTGAGGCTCAGCGTCACCAGCGCCTCGTAGGGATGGACATTGACGTCGATGGTGCCCTGCGTGAACCCCTCGTAGATGTCGCCGGCGGGCAGATTGACCTGGGCGGCGCCCATGGCCTCGGCCCAGCGGCCATAGGCCGAGAAGCTGCGGATGCGCTTGCCCTTGACGTCGTCGAGCGTGGCGAGCGGCGTCATCGAGATCAGGCGGTAGGGCGCGGTCGAGGTGAAGCCGAGGAACACCTGTCCCTGAGCGATCCATTCGTTGCGGCACGTCTCGTCGGTGAAGCAGTACTCGCTTGCCGCGCCGGCCATGGCGACGATGTTGGTGCCGGTCATGCCGAGGTCGCCGATCAGGTTCGACTCCTTCAGCTCCGCCCGGTGGTAGGAGGCCACGACATAGCCGATGTCGGCGACGCCGTCGCGGATGCCGGGGAACGTCTCGCTGAAGTTCAGCAGCGACGAGCCGGTGAACAGGCGGGCGTCGAGCGCGCCGTCGGTGCGCGCCGACAGGTTCTCGGCGAAGTACTTCGGCCCGGAAACGATCGGGGAATTGTCCGGCATGCCGATGGCGAAGCGCAGCGTCTCGGCGTTCGCCCCGCCGACGGCGACCATGGTGAGCGCCGTCGCGGCGCAGAGCTGACGGATGTAGCGGATCATTCTAACTCCTCCCAAATTCACAGAATGAAATGACATTCATCCAATGAGTTTCATGAATCCGTCTTCATTGCAACAAAATGTTGACGGACAAATCATGTGTCAACAGGTGACACGATTTCCTACCAAGTGTCGATATGCCGCCGGAGCCCGTCCCGCTCGACGGGCCCCGCTGCGGAGAATGCGGCGAGGATGCGCCGGCGCGAATCCGCCGGGTCGATGACGTCGTCGATCTCGAGCACGGCGGCGACGTTCAGCGCCTTGCCGCGCTCGTAGAGCCGGTCGACGAGCTGGCGGAACAGCGCATCGCGCTCGGCGCCCTCGGCGGCCGCGGCCAGTTCGGAGCGGTAGGCCAGCCGGACCGCGCCCTCGAGACCCATGCCGCCGAACTCGCCCGTCGGCCACGCCAGGGTCGCCGCCGTGGCGGCGCCGCAGCCGCCCCCCCACGCCCTGGCGCCGCGGCCAAAGGGCAGGCGGG
>JAEZXF010000177.1 GCA_023419995.1 Pseudomonadota bacterium
CCGCGCTGTTGCTTCGTCGTCATCTCGATGGCGCCCCGTGACCGGCCATTCGCGCCGCCCTTCATCGCCCTGCCGGGCACTTCTTCCCGTGAACGGGGAGAAGAAAACCTCCATCCCCTCCCCTGCCAACCGGCAGCATCGAGGAACAGGCAATGCAAGCGGCCAGCCCTCCTCTCCCCGTTCACGGGGAGAGGATGCCGGCAGGCAGGTGAGGGGCAGCGCGGCGCCCGAAGGCCCGGGGCGTCGGAGTGCGCGGCAGGCGGCGCGTCTCAGTGCACCGCCGCGTACATGATCGTCTCCTCGCTGGCCGTGCGCGGGTCCATCTCCTCGACGATCTTGCCCTGGCGGGCGACGAGGATGCGGTCGGAGAGCGCCAGCACCTCGGGCAGGTAGGACGAGATCACCACCACCGCGATGCCGTCGTCGGCGAGCTGGTTGATGAAGGCGTGGATCTCGGCGATGGCGCCGACGTCGACGCCGCGCGTCGGCTCGTCGAAGATCACCAGCCGAGGCTTCTGCACCAGCGCCTTGGCGATCACCACCTTCTGCTGGTTGCCGCCCGACAGCTCGATCACCTTGGCGTTCGGATCGATGGCGCGGATGTTGAGCCGCTGGCGCCACGCCTCGGCGAGGCGCCGGGCGTCGGCGGTCGACAGGATACGGAAGCCGCCCCACGCCTCGCCGGCTATCTTGCCGGTATGGATGTTGTCGGCGACGCTCATCGTCTCGAAGAAGCCTTCGGCCTTCCGCTCCTCGGTGACGTAGACGACGCCGTCGCGGACCGCCGGCGCGGGAACGCGGTAGCGCACGGGCCGGCCCGCGAGCCGGATCTCGCCGCCGTGGAAGAAGTCGCGCTTGAGCACGCCGGCCACCATCTTCATCGTCTCGGTGCGGCCGGACCCGACCAGACCGAAGATGCCGGTCACCTGCCCGTCATAGATCGAGAACGAGGTGTTGCGCACGACGCTGCCCATCGACAGGTTCTCGACCGACAGCACCTTGCGCCCGCGGGCGCGCGGCCGCCGCGACCGCCCCGCCGTGCCGTAGATCTCGTCGGTCAGGCTGCGGCCGACCATCGCCTGGATGATCTTCTGCCGGTCGAAGGCCGACGCCCTGTCCGAGGCGATCAGCCTGCCGTCGCGCAGCACGGTGATGCGGTCGGCGATCTGGAGCGCCTCCTCCAGCGCATGGCTGATGAAGATGATCGACACGCCTTCCGCCTTCAGCTTGCGGATCAGCTTGAAGAAATAGCTCTTCTCCTCCGGCGTCAGCGTCGCGGTCGGCTCGTCGAAGACGATGACGCGCGCCTTGTGGTGGACGGCGCGGGCGATCTCGACCATCTGCTTCTGCGCCGCGCCGAGCGAGCCGACCATCGCCGCCGGGTCGACATGGAAGTTGAGCGACTGCAGGAACTGCTGGGCGGCGATGTAGATGCCGCGCAGGCGGTTCAGCGGCTTCTCGTTGCCGAGATAGATGTTCTGCGCCACCGTCATCGACGGCACCAGGCTGTTCTCCTGGTAGACCATGGCTATGCCCTTGGCCAGCGCCTCGGTGGGCGTCGCCAGCGTCTCCTCCCGCCCGTCGACGAGGAGGGTGCCCGCGCTCAGCGGGTACACGCCGGCGATCACCTTGGTCAGCGTCGACTTGCCGGCGCCGTTCTCACCGAGGAGCGCATGGATCTCGCCCGCCTCAAGCGTGAAGTCGACCTGCGAGAAGGCGGGGATGCCCCGGAACTCCTTGGTCGCGTTGCGCAGTTCCACGATCGGCGTCATTGCGCGGCCTCCGTCAGGACGATGAGGTCGTCCGGCTCCACGAGCGCGGTGTGGCCCATCGCCATCACCTCGCCCCTGCCCCTCGACGTGACGACGAGCCTGCCGCCGGCCTCGGCCAGCGAGGTGACGCCGTGGCGGCGGCCGTCGGCGCGGCTGTGCATGCTCCATGCCGGCTGGAAGTCGGCGTCGAGCCGCACCACGAGGCCGTAGGAGCGCGTGGGCGCCCACGGCTTGTGGATGCCCAGCCGGATGACGCCGCCGGCCTGGAGCGGCTCCTTGAAGCTGCGGCCGCTCGACAGCGCCGGCGCGATCCAGAAGGCGGGGTCGACCTCGGCGATCATCTGGCGGCGGAAGCGGTTCTCGCGCAGCACGAACTCCTGCAACTGCGAGCGCACGGCGAAGAGCGCGAGCCAGTAGCCGCCCGAGGCGGAGCGGGCGATGCGGCCGGGATAGGCCGGCAGGTCCGCCAGCAGCTCCCGCGGCTGCGAAGGCCGGCCGGCGTCGAGCGCAACCAGCCGGTGCCGCCACGCCTCGGCGACCACGATCTCGCCGCCGCTCTCGCTCAGGCAGAGCCCCGAGGGAAAGCGCAGCCCCGCCGCCAGTTCGACCGCCTCTCCGCCGGCGAGGTCGATGCGGAGGACGGCGCCGGAGCGGCCGTGATGGAGGAGGTCGCGGCTCCAGTCCGCGGCGGGGAATGCGGCCGAGCCGTTGCTGACGACCAGCGTATCCTCGTCGAGGAACAGCGCCGCCGTCGGGCATGCGAGCGCGCGGCCGGCGGCCCGGGCCACCACCCTGCCG
>JAEZXF010000183.1 GCA_023419995.1 Pseudomonadota bacterium
CTGGATGCTCCTTCCGCAAGAAGAACGGGTCCAGAGCCGCTTCTTGCCGCTTGCGTCTTGAGGGCGTGGCTCACCTGTGACGCGGGGAGGAGATGCGGCTGCTGGAGGGAGATCGATCGGCTGGCGCTATACGCCAGCCTGTTCCTATGGTGCTCCCGACGCAGGAAGCGCCAAGCGGGGGAGGAAGAAGCTCTTGTCGACCGGGGAGCGTCAAGGGCGCGGGGAGGGCTACGGGAACACCGGTCGAACGCTCAGTGCCCGCACCCCAACGGCAAACGCCCCGCATCCTGAAAAAGGTGCTGTGACATCAATACTTTGTATCGGCTGATTTTTGTGATGGTGCGGTCGAGAAGACTCGAACTTCCACGGGTTGCCCCACAGCGACCTCAACGCTGCGCGTCTACCAATTCCGCCACGACCGCACGTCACGAAGGGCCGGTCGGAACCGGCCCGGCGCATGTAGCAAATCGGTTTGCCGGGCACAAGGGCGCAGATGCGGATTTGCGCACAATTGCGCGCGTGCCTATCTGGTGTTCCGGCTGGACCTTTCCGGGGCGAAGCTCCATACCGGACGGACCTCCTGGAACGGCCATCGGAATGCAAGGAAAATGACCGAGCGAGACCGGATCGACGCCACCTTCCTGCCCGCGCATGACGGCGCGCCCGTCGAGTGGCGGATCGAGCCGGGGCTGACCGACTACGACGCGGCGCTCGCCTTCATGGAGGCGCGGGCGGCGGCGATCCGCCACGAGGGCGCGCCCGAGCTCGTCTGGCTGGTCGAGCATCCGCCGCTCTATACGGCGGGCACCAGCGCCGACCCGAAGGATCTGCTGCAGCCCGATCGCTTCCCGGTCTTCGATGCGGGGCGGGGCGGGGAATACACCTATCACGGCCCCGGGCAACGCGTGGCCTATGTGATGATCGACCTCCGGCGCCGGCGCGAGGACGTGCGCGCCTTCGTCGCGGCGCTGGAAGCCTGGGTGATCGGCTCGCTGGCGCGCTTCAACGTGAAGGGCGAGCGGCGCGAGGACCGCGTCGGCGTCTGGGTGGCGCGGCCCGACCGGCCGCCCCTCGCCGACGGCCGGCCCGCCGAAGACAAGATCGCCGCCATCGGCATCCGGCTGCGGCGCTGGGTGAGCTTTCACGGCGTGTCGATCAACGTCGATCCCGACCTCGGCCACTTCGGCGGGATCGTGCCGTGCGGCATCGCCGGCTACGGGGTGACTAGCCTCGTCGACCTCGGCCTGCCGGTCACCATGGCGGACTACGACGTCGCGCTGAAGGCCGCCTTCCGGGACGTGTTCGGCGCGGTGGCCGAAGGCGAGGTCACATCGCCCCGATCAAGAAGGCCACGGCGGTGATGAAGGCGCTCATGGACACAAGCGAGGCGACATCCTGAACAAACTCGGTCATCTGCGATCTCCGTATCTGTTATGTACGAATTATGTTCGCTAAATGTTCCAATGTCAAGCGCGATGCGACGCAACGGAATGTTGTGCGGAACATCACATAAACGCGGTGGTTGCCGAAGGCCGAGATGCGGGAAGCGAGATGCCGGCGGGTTGCCGTGAGCCTCCCTTCCGGTGAGAGCAGGGATTGGGGTGGGTGGTGGTGTTGGCGTTCAGGCAGCGTGACAGTCGATCGTACCAGCCTGAAAGGCGTCCGCAGGCCGGCTGACCGGAACGGTGCCGGCGAAATGGAGGCTGGCGTGGGCAGGTGTCCGCTCGGTCGTGCTGACGGAGTCCGAGACGGCATGAGTAAGACGGAGACCGGCACAGACGGGTCTCCGCTCGATCGGTGCAGGGGGCTGGCTGAAGGCTCTGCGGGGCGTGGAGGCCTTCAAGTTCAATAGAAGCTCCAGCCGTCCGGCGAGCCGTGCCATGAGCTCGCCTGTCCCGGACGTCGTCCGCCTACGCCTCCCGCGGATCGCCCGCCTGTCGGGGCAGGGCGATCCGGGCCGGTGCGCGCGCCCGCGGTCAGGCGGCGTAGCGGTCGATCGACACGTCGGCGGGGTCGACCTCGGGCTTCCTGCCGGAGATGAGGTCGGCAAGCAGGCGGCCGGAGCCGCAGGCCATGGTCCAGCCGAGCGTGCCGTGGCCGGTGTTGAGGTAGAGTCCCTCGATCGGCGTCCGGCCGATCACCGGCGGCCCGTCGGGCGTCATCGGGCGCAGGCCGCACCAGAAGGTCGCCTCCGACATCCGGCCGCCGCCGGGGAACAGGTCGGTCACCGAATGCTCCAGCGGGTCGCGCCGCGACGGCCTCAGCGACAGGTCGTAGCCGGCGATCTCGGCCGTGCCGCCGACGCGGATGCGCAAGCCGAGCCGGGTGATGGCGATCTTGTAGGTCTCGTCCATCACCGTCGAGACCGGGGCGGCAGCCTCGTCGGCGACCGGCACGGTGATCGAGTAACCCTTGACCGGATGGACGGGAATGCGGATGCCGAGCGGCCTGACGAGGAAGGGCGAGTAGCTGCCGAGCGCGACGACGACGGCGTCGGCCTCGAAGGTGCCCTTGTCGGTGCGCGCGCCGGTGGCGCGCCGGCCGTCGCTCAGGATCTCCCGTATCGTGACGCCGTAGCGGAAGTCGACGCTGCCGGCGGCCATCTCCGCCAGCCGGGTGGTGAAGAGGTGGCAGTCGCCCGTCTCGTCGCCGGGCAGGCGCAGGCCGCCGACATATTTCCCGCTCACACGGGCGAGCGCCGGCTCGGCCGCGGCGCAGCCGGCTCGGTCGAGCACCTCGAACGGCACGCCGAACTTCTGCAGCACCTCGACGTCGCCGCCGATGCCGTCGAGCTGCTTCTGGGTGCGGAAGAGCTGGAGCGTGCCCCTGGCGCGCTCATCATAGGCGATGCCCGTCTCGGCGCGCAGCTCGCGCAGGCAGTCGCGGCTGTACTCGGCGATCGGCACCATGCGCGCCTTGTTGATCGCGTAGCGCGCCGAGGTGCAGTTGCGCAGCATCTTCAGCATCCACAGCCAGATCACCGGGTCGAGCTTGGGGCGGATGGCGAGCGGCCCGTGCTTCATCGTCAGCCACTTCACCGCCTTGAGCGGCACGCCCGGGCCGGCCCATGGCGAGGAGTAGCCGGGCGATATCTCGCCGGCATTGGCATGGCTGGTCTCGAGCGCCGGGCCGGCCTGGCGGTCGAGCACGGTGACCTCGTGGCCGGCCTTCGCGAGATAGTAGGCGGACGTGGTGCCGATCACGCCGCTTCCGAGGATGAGAACCTTCAACTTGGCGTTCCTTTTCTGGAGAGGGTCGCTCCGGCGCGGTCGCCGGTTGTGCCGATGCCTGGGGCCTCGCCCTGTGCGGCGCGGGCTTGCCGCGCCCGGGCGAGGTCGATGATCTCGACCGGCGGAGCCGGCGGCGGGTGGGCCGGCGCACGGCCCCAGCGGGCGGCCTCCGGCTGGTAGCGCAGCCTCAGGACCGTCAGCTCGCGGGTTGCGCCGCCTTCCTCGAACGTGGTGATCTGCCCCTGCCGCAGGCCGAGCAGCGCCAGCCCGCGCGGGGTGGAAACCGGAAGGGTCATGCCGACGAGGCCGTTGTGGAACGCGCTGCCGACGAGGATGCGGCGCTGCGGCGCCTCGCCGTCGATGCCGAAGTCGACGCGGCTGTTGAGCGTCACGACGAGCGGGTCGATGGCGTCGTCGGCGAACAGGACCGCCCGGTCGAGCTTCTCGCGCATCGCCGCGGCGAGCGGCGCGCCGCCATAGGCGAGGCCCGCCAGGATCGCCTGACAGACGCGGAAATCCCTCAATGTCATTCGACAGCCGATGAAGCCTATGGTCATCTCGCATCTCCGCCGGGTCGTTCGAAAGGGGACCCGGAAATCAGAACCGATCGTGCGTCTGGTTGGGATTTC
>JAEZXF010000261.1 GCA_023419995.1 Pseudomonadota bacterium
ATCGGGGCGCGCGCGAGACATGGTGCGGCGATGCTCGCATCGGCCCCGATTCTCCGCAAGGCCCTCCCCGCTCTTGGGGCGGGGCGGGGAAGGCGACCGTCGGGCTCATGGGGACAGGAGAGCCGGACGGGATCTCTTCACCGGCGGCGCGCGGCGCGCACCGGCATCATGAAACTGCGGCCGGGGCGGGGCGGCCGGTTACGAGGCCGCTGCGGCGGCGATGGCATGCGGGCAATTCGCTGCGCCGCCGCCCGCAGGTCGCCTACAGCAGCATCAACTGCTCGCCCGGCCCGCCGGGCGCCTTGAACAGGTCGTTGCGCAGCCGCCGCCGCTCGACGTTGAGGCCGAGCCGCTTCGCGGCGATCTCGAAGCGGCGGCCGATCTGCCAGGCATAGGGGCCGGTGCCCTTCATCCGCTTGCCCCATTCGGCGTCGTAGTCCTTGCCTCCGCGCATCGAGCGGATCAGCGACATCACATGCCGGTAGCGGTCGGGATGGTGGCGCAGGAGCCAGTCCTTGAAGGTGGGGGCGACCTCCAGCGGCAGGCGCAGCAGCACGTAGCCCGCCTCCCGCGCGCCGGCGGCATGGCCGGATTCGAGGATGCGCTCGATCTCCTGGTCGTTCAGCGCCGGCACGATGGGCGCCACCATCACCGAGACCGGAATGCCGGCCTCGCTGAGCGCCCGCATCGCCTCCAGCCGCTTCGGCGGCGTCGAGGCGCGCGGCTCCATCGTGCGCGCCAGCGTCCGGTCGAGCGTGGTGACGGACAGCGCCACCTTCGCCAGCCCCTTCTCGGCCATGCGCGACAGGATATCCATGTCGCGCATCACCAGCGCCGACTTCGTCACGATCCCGACCGGATGGTTGTGCGCCTCCAGCACCTCGAGCACCTCGCGCATGATGCGCCACTGCCGCTCGACCGGCTGGTAGGGGTCAGTGTTGGTGCCGATGGCGATGGTGCGCGGCTCGTAGCCCGGCTTCGCCAGCTCGCGTTCGAGCAGGCGCGGCGCGTCCGGCTTGGCAAACAGCCTTGTCTCGAAGTCCAGCCCCGGCGACAGCCCCATATAGGCGTGGCTCGGCCGCGCGAAGCAGTAGACGCAGCCGTGCTCGCAGCCGCGATAGGGGTTGATCGACCGGTCGAAGCCGATGTCGGGGGAATCGTTGCGCGTGATGATGGTGCGCGGCTTCTCGATCTGCACCTGGGTCTTGAACGGCGGCAGCTCCTCGAGGCTGTTCCAGCCGTCGTCGAAGACGTGGCGCGACACCGGCTCGTAGCGGCCCGACGGGTTGATGCCGGCGCCGCGGCCGCGCCGCCGGTCGATGTCGATGCGGACGCCGCTCTCGTGGATCACGGCATTGGCGAGCGGCGCGCCACCGCCGGTGAAGGCGGCCCTGTCGGCTTGTCTGATCGGTTCCATCCGGGCCTCCACGGCGTTGGCGGGCGACTCTCTTCGATGAAATTATTCCTATCGCCGGAATGAGAACAAATCAAGAACTAAAATGCGTGAACGAACTCGGGGACAGGCCGGGCGGCAGCCGGACTTGGCTGTGGTCGATCGTTCAAGGGGTCAGGCGGGCGTGCCGCCGCCGCGCTTCAGATGCTCGTCGAGGCGCGGCATGATCTCCACGAAGTTGCACGGCATCTGCCGATAGTCGAACTGCGGCCGCAGGATGTGGTCCCAGGCGTCGCGGCATGCGCCGGGCGAGCCGGGGAGGGCGAAGATGAAGGTGGTGCCGACCACGCCCGCGGTCGCCCGCGACTGGATGGTCGAGGTGCCGATCTTGTCGTAGGAGATGCGGTGGAAGACCTGCGAGAAGCCGTCCATGCGCTTGTCGAACAGGGGCTCGACGGCTTCCGGCGTCACGTCGCGGCCGGTGAAGCCGGTGCCGCCGGTGGTCAGGATCGCGTCCACCGCGGGGTCGGCCGCCCAGCGCCCGACGATGGCGCGGATCGCCTCGACGTCGTCCGTGACGATCTCGCGCGCCGCCAGCCTGTGCCCGGCCGCCTCGATGCGCTCGGCCAGCGTGCGGCCTGACTTGTCGTCGTCGAGGGTCCTCGTGTCGGAGACGGTCAGCACCGCGAAGCCGACCGGCAGGAAAGGGCGTGTCTCGTCACTATGCGCCATCGGCGTGCCTCGTGCCTTCGGTGGTCTGCGTCGCTTCGATGTACCACGACGGCTGCGCCGCGGCGATGGCCGCCGCGGCCTGCGCGGCGTCCTGTCGCGAGGCGAAGATGCCGAAGCAGGTGGCTCCTGAGCCCGACATGCGGGCGAGCATCGCCCCGTTACCGCGAAGCGCGGCGAGGCAGGGCGATATCTCCGGCGCGACCGAGAGAGCAGGCGCTTCGAGGTCGTTGCGCGCCGCGGCGAGCCAGTCGACGAGGGCGGCGATGCCCGGCCGCTCCGGAAGGGGGGCAAGCGGCGGGTTGTCGCGCCGGGCAAGCGCCCTGAACACCGACGGCGTCGCCACTGCCACGCCGGGATTGGCGAGCACGACGGGAAGGGGCGGCAGACCCGCCACGGGCGTCAGCGCCTCGCCGATGCCGCGCGCCAGAAG
>JAEZXF010000294.1 GCA_023419995.1 Pseudomonadota bacterium
GTTCTCGGTCGAGGCGCTGGCAATCATCATCATGCTTGCAATCGTCGGCTACATGCCGTTTCGCGAGCGCGACAGCCGCGTTCCGGGGGAACGCCTGCGCGATGCTCTCGTCGCATCCGTCGTTGGAGCGACCGCGTCCCTGATCCTGCTGGCGGTGCTGGCCCAGCCCTTCGATGCACGGCTTTCGGACTGGTTCCGGGTGGCGAGCGTACCGGAAGCGCACGGCCGCAACCTCGTCAACGTCATCCTGGTCGACTTCCGGGCCCTCGACACCATGGGTGAAATCACTGTGCTCGGCCTCGCGGCCGTGGCGGCCGCCGCCGTTCTGGCCGGCCTGCGCCGCGCCACTGCGGAGAAACGCAAATGAATTCCATCATCCTTCAGACGACAAGCAGGCTGATCCTGCCTGCCGCTCTGGCTTTTTCGATCTACGTGCTCCTGCGCGGACATAACGAGCCGGGCGGCGGGTTCATCGGCGGGCTGATCGCCGCCGCCGGCATTGCCGTTCATGCGATCCCACGCGGGCGCGAGGCCCTGATCGCCATGCTGCGGGTCTGGCCGAAAACGCTGATCGGGGCAGGCATCCTGCTGGCGATCGTCTCGGGCCTGCCGTCGCTGCTGCTTGGAGAGCCATTTCTGACGCATCAGTGGCCCTTCGCGTCGCTGCCGATCGGCACGACGCTGGTGTTCGACCTCGGCGTCTATCTCGTCGTGATCGGCTCCGTGCTGACATTCCTGTCCTACTACCTGGAGAACTGACGTGGAGCCTGTCTTCGCCATCGCTTTCGGCGTGATGATGGCCGTCGCCGCCTATCTCCTGATGTCGCGCAACGTGCTGCGCATCGTCCTGGGCCTGCTCGTGCTGGGCAACGCGGCCAACCTGTCGATTTTCATCGCTGGCCGGCTAGACAGCCGCGTGCCGCCGCTGGTGCCCGCCGGCGAGACGGTGCTGGCGGGTGGGGCGAACCCGCTGCCGCAGGCGTTGATCCTGACGGCCATCGTCATTTCGTTCGCACTGGTCGCCTTTACGGTCGTCCTGTTCCAGAGCGCGCATCGCCGTCTGGGTACGCTCGATGCGGACGCCATGCGGGAAGCCGAACCAGAAGCGCAGACCAAGGCCAGGTCGTCGAGAACCCACAAGGCGGAGGAACCCGCCTGATGAGCCCACACATCCTGCTGACACTTCCGATACTTTTTCCGATTCTCGGCGTCGCGCTCTGCGCGCTCTTCTGGTCCAACAAGTCCGCACAGCGCATCGTCAGCCTGGTTGCAAGCGTCGGGCTTCTCGGCTCCGCATTGGCCCTCACAGCCGCAGTCTATGACGGCACGGTGCTTGCCACCAGTTTCGGCAATTGGGACGCGCCGTTCGGCATCGTCTTCGTCGCCGACATGTTCGCGGCGGCCATGGTGCTCATCACCGGTATCATGGCCGTCGCCGTGGGGATTTACGGCCTCACCGGCAATATCGAGCCTCGGGAAAACGCCTTTTATCACCTGCTCTATCAGGGCCTGCTGCTCGGCGTGACCGGCGCGTTCCTGACCGGCGACATCTTCAACCTCTATGTCTGGTTTGAGATCATGCTGATCTCGTCCTTCGGCATGCTGGCGCTCGGCGGCACGAAGGAGCAGCTCGACGCAGGCGTGAAGTACGTCACGCTCAACCTGATCGCGACGACGTTCTTCCTCATCACCGTCGGCTTCCTCTACGGCATGACCGGTACGCTCAACATGGCCGATCTCGCCCGCGTGCTGCCGACATTGGAGAACCAGGGGCTCGTGACCACGCTCGCCGTCATGTTCCTGATGGCCTTCGGTTCCAAAGCTGCGGTATTCCCGCTGTTCTACTGGCTTCCAGCCGCCTATCACACGGCCTCGGCTCCGGTGGTCGCGATCTTCGCGGCGCTGCTCACCAAGGTCGGCGTCTACGCGATCATCCGCACCTTCACGCTGCTGTTCGACGGCGACGCGGGCTATACGGGGCCGATCGTGGCGGCGATCGCGATCTTCACGATGGTCACGGGCGTTCTGGGGGCCGCCGCGCATTTCGACATCCGCCGCATCCTGTCGTTCCACATCATCAGCCAGATCGGCTACATGCTGTTCGGCATCGCGGTCGCGACGCCGCTCGCCGTCGGCGGCTCGATCCTCTACGTCATCCACCACATCATCGTGAAGGCGAACCTGTTCCTTATCGCGGGCGCGATCGAGCGCGCCGGAGGTTCGTTCCATCTGAAGAAGCTCGGCGGCCTCTATACGAGCCTGCCGCTGCTGGGCGTGCTCTTCCTCATCCCCGCGCTGTCGCTCGCCGGCCTGCCGCCACTGTCGGGCTTCTGGTCGAAGTTCACCGTCATCAAGGCGAGCCTCGATGCCGGCCATGTCGTCCTTGCCGCGACGGGCCTGCTGGTCGGGCTTTTGACGCTCTATTCGATGCTCAAGATATGGAACGAGGCGTTCTGGAAGGCCGCGCCCGCCGGCACGACGGAGACGGTCCGGGGCTGGCAGACGGATCGCAGGACGCGGCTTCTCATGCTCACGCCGATCGTGTCGCTCGCGGCCATCACGCTCACCATCGGGCTCTTCGCCGAGCCGTTCGTCGACTTCTCGCTGCGGGCAGGCGCGCAGCTTCTCGACAAGTCCGCCTACATCGACGCCGTCTTCGGCCAGCCCGGAAAACTCGCGGAGGCAAATCCATGAAAGCGCTGCTTGCCTGGCTGAACCTGACCGGCCTGTTCTTCTACGAGCTGGCAATGTCGGTAAAGGACGTCGTCGTTACCGTGCTCAACCCGCGCCGACCGATCCGCTCGGCTATCGTAGCCGTGCCGCTCGACGTGACGAGCGACGCCGGCATCACCCTGCTTGCCAACATGATCACGCTGACGCCGGGCACCACCAGTCTGCATGTCAGCGAAGACCGGACCACGCTCTACTGCCATGTGATGAACGTCTCCGACGAGAGCGTGGCCGGGATCAAGGACGGCTTCGAGCGCTCTGTGAAGGAGGTGCTGCCATGACATCCGAGACCGTACAGGCGACAGGGGCAGTCATCGCATCCGTGCTGTTGCTGGTGGCGATGGTCTGCGCTGGTATCCGCATTATCCGCGGCCCATCAGGGCCCGACCGCGTGGTGGCGCTCGATTTGCTGGGCATCCTCGGCGTGGCGGCCGCCGGCATGGCGGTGATCGTCTCCGGCTCGACCGCCTTCATCGATATCGCGCTCGGCGTGGCGCTGGTCGGCTTCCTCGCCGCGGTTGCCTTCGCCGGCTTCATCGAACGCGGCTCGATCAACGAGGAGGAAGAGGAACGATGACGGCCTTCCTTTCCGCCGCTTTCCTCGTCACCGGCGCGGCTCTTTGCCTATTCGCCTCACTCGGCGTGCTGCGCCTGCCGGACTTCTTCATGCGCATGCATGCCGCCACCAATGCCGGCGTTGCCGGCTGCGGGTTGCTGCTGATCGGGGTCGCCTTCGCCTATCCGTCGTCCGGCATGTGGATCAAGGTCGCCATCGCCATCGCCTTCCTGCTGCTCACCACGCCCATCGCCGGACATCTGCTCGCCCGCGCGGGCTATGTCGCGGGCGTGCCCCTGTGGGGCGGCACGCGCGAGGACCAGCTCAAGGGCGAACTGCCGCGCGGCGACTTTTATCATCCACCGACAGGTTCCCTTTGGAGAAAAGCCATGAACCCGACGATAGAGCGTGTGGTGCTGGGCCTTACCAACGGTCCGGGTGCGGAAGTCGCGATGAGACACGCGATCGAACTGGCGAAGGCTAGTCAAGCCGAGTTGGTCGGTATGGCGATCGTCGACACGAAGATGCTGGAGAATGTCGGCCCGGTACCGATCGGCGGCAACTACTATGCCGCACGGTTGCGCAATACGCTGATCACAAAAGCCCGGCACCGGCTGGCCGAGGCGGTGCAGTCCTTCGAGCGGGTCGCGAAACAAGCCGGCATCAGTTTCAGTGTTTCCGTCGAGGAGGGAGATCCAGCCCCCATCCTGCGCGAGCGACTCGGAAAAGGTGTCGCGCTGGTTCTGCCGCGCCGCAGCTGGTTCGACCACGGTCTTGCCGAAAGAAGGATCGACCCAGCGACCTGGCTCGCGCGCCATCGTATCGGTACCGTGGAGCATCGGGATGAAGACGATGCGCCATTGGTCGTTTTCGGTTGAGTTAGGATCATGACGCTGCGACTCTCGGGCGAGGACAATCGTCGGGAGAGAAGCAGCTTGCGAGCTCGAGCATACAGACTGCCCGTGACCGTGCGGCTGCCCCTCATCGCAGCCGCGATGATCTTCATCGCCGCCGTCGCATCGACGCAGACCGCCATCTTCTTCATGGGCCGGCAGGCCGACCGGCAGGTCGAGACGCTGGGACACGTCTATCTCGACGGGCTCTCGGCCGCCCTTCTGCCTCACGTCACCAGCAACGACACTGACCGTATCCGCGCGACGCTTCAACAGGCGCTCGAGTTTCACGAGGGGGTCGTAGATCGGCGACTGACCTTTCTTGACGAGCGCGACGGTCAGCGCATTGAGGCGTCGCGCCCAGGGATCAGTGAGGACGAGCAATTGCCCCAAGAGGTGCGTGCCAGCGCCACCGGCTTCAGCCGATCCGACGACGGCACGATATGGATATGGCGCCAGCTTGCGGATGGCGCTGCAACGCTCGGAACCGTCGTCGTCAACCTCGACATTTCTTCCTTCGACGCAGAAAGAGGCTCGATCAGGTGGTTTCTGCTCCTGTTCGATCTGGTCTTCAGCGGCATATGCGCAGTCATCGGCTTCTTCATGGTCCGCGGCATGCAGCGGCCGATGGCGATTGTCGCGCACCATCTCTACGACGCCGCGCTCGGCATGCTCAGGCCCATCGAACCGCACGAAATACCCGCAGACGACGTGCAGGCCGAACGCATGATCCTCGCCTTCAACGCGATGGCCAACGCAGCGAGCGAGCGTGAAAGTCTGCTCGCGCACCTTGCCGAGCAGCAGCGCGAGGCGGATCTTGGCCGACTGACTGCTACCGTTGCTCACGAGGTCAGGAACCCGCTCGGCGGCATGCGCACGGCCATCAGCACCCTGAAGCGTTTCGGCGACCGGGAAGATTCGCGTGGCGAGGCGGTCGAGTTCCTCGAACGCGGCGTCGCTGCTCTGGAGCACGTCGTCGACGCCACCCTGGAAAATTATCGCGCACGCCCTGAATGGCGGCCGTTGTCCAGGCAGGATTTCGAGGATCTGCGCCTGCTTGTCGAGGCCGATGGCCGGTCACGTGACGTGAGTTTTGTACTCGATGTCGACATGCCGGAAACCGTCGCTGTCCCCGCGCTCGATGTGCGCCAGGTTCTCCTCAACCTGCTGCTGAACGCCGTCCGCGCTTCGTCCAAGGGAGGCAAGGTGGAACTGACTGCCAGAGTGTGGAACCGGGAACTCGTCGTCACCGTCAAGGACGAAGGCAGCGGTCTGGATCGGGGGCTCGCGCGTACGATCGAAAGCGGGGCCGTAGCGACAGAGGGGCCTGGCATCGGGGTTGCTGTCATCATTCGCCTTGTGGAGCGCCTGCAGGGGCGCGTCGCAATAGAATCGGCCCCCTATAGCGGCACGGTCATCACGCTCCATATTCCCCTGCAAGACAGGAGCGCAACGGCATGATCGCCAACCCCCAAATCCTCGTCATCGAGGACGACCCGATCCTCGGCGGCGCGATCGTGCAGCGGCTAAAGCTCGAAGGCTTCGCCCCGATCTGGGCGCAGACTTGCGCCGACGCGATCGCCGCGCTGAAGCGTGCCCGACCAGATTTCGTGCTGTCCGACATCGTGTTGCCGGACGGGTCCGGCGAGGACGTGTTCACGAAGGCGCAGCCATGGCTGGGCGACACGCCGATCTTGTTCGCGACCGCCTTCGGCGAGATCGACCAGGCGGTGCGGCTGGTCAAGGCCGGTGCCGAGGACTACCTGACCAAGCCCTACGACGTGGACGAGCTCGTCGGGCGCATCCGGACGGCCCTGTCGCGCAGACACCGCTCGCCAGACGGCGCCGCTTCGGCGGAGCTTGCGCTTTCGCCGGCAACCAAGACGATCGCCGAGCAATTGCAACGTGCCGCCGCCACCGACCTTCCGGTGCTGCTTACGGGAGAGACGGGTGTCGGCAAGGAGGTCGCTGCACGTTACCTTCATACGAGTTCTCCTCGTTCCGACTCGCCCTTCGTTGCGGTCAACTGCGGCGCGATCCCACACGAGCTTCTGGAAAGCCAGTTCTTTGGCCATGAGCGCGGCGCGTTCACCGGCGCCGCGCAAGCCCATGTCGGCTACTTCGAGGAGGCATCGGACGGGACGCTCTTCCTCGACGAGATCGGCGAGCTCGATACCCGCCTCCAGACGGCGCTCTTGCGTGTGCTCGAGGACGGCCGGTTCCGACCCGTAGGGGCGCGGAAGGACAAGACGTTCGGCGGAAGGATCGTCGCCGCGACCAATGCCGATCTTGGCCAGTTGCGGTCGGAGAAAAAGTTCCGCGACGATCTCTACTATCGCCTGTCGGTGATAGAAATCCCGCTTCTTCCGCTTCGCGAGCGCATCGGCGAGATCGAGCCGTTGGCCAAGCGGTTCTTGCAAGAGTTTTCATCCGCGAACCAACCTGCTCGGCAACTGTCGCACGAAGCCTTGCAAGCACTTTTGCGCTACGACTGGCCAGGCAACATCAGGGAACTGCGTAACCGGCTCCACAGGGCAAGCGTGTTCACAAAGGGAGACGTGCTTGAGACCGCCGACATATTTCCAGAGACAGGATTGGGGAAGGATGGAAAAGAAACTCTTGCTGCTGCGAAAAAACGCACCGAAGCCGATCTGATCGAGCAGGCCATCGTCGCCGCGCACGGACGGATCGGGGATGCGGCCGATCAACTGGGGATCTCCCGAACGACACTTTGGAAACGGAGGAAGAAGGGGAGAACGTGAAATCCAAGGAGGTTGACGGCACCGCATCCAATGCGCGTGGGCAGGCTGAAGCCCTATCCTATTTGTGCCGCTGTTCCGCCACGAATTTGCCTTCCTTGCCCAAGGATGGGATAAAGCACCCTCAACCCGACTGGAGGAATTGCGTCCGGATTGGCCTTCGGACGAGCAGCGAAAGGAATTGCCGATGACCGTGCCCAACGAGACCGACTATGAAGTCGGCCAGGATAATGTCGAGATATTCGGCCTCGACATACACAACCCTGTCTTTTTCGTCTCCGGCGGAATCATCGTGCTGTTCGTGTTCTTCGCCGCGATCTTCCAGGGGCCTGCGACCGAGTTCTTCGGATGGCTGCGGCCTGCGGTCACCGACACATTCGACTGGCTGCTGATCATAGCGGGCAATATCTTCGTGATTTTTTCCATCGCGCTGATCTTCACGCCGTTCGGCAGCATCCGATTGGGTGGCGAGGACGCCACCCCGGACTTTTCCTATACCGGCTGGTTCGCGATGCTGTTCGCCGCCGGTATGGGCATCGGCTTGATGTTCTATGGCGTCTCGGAGCCGGTTTCGCACTTCACGTCTTCCTTTGCGGCTGATGCTGGATCTCTGGAAAGCTGGGCGCCGCTGGGCGGAGCGGCCGGCGATGCGGAAGCGGCCCGGCGTCTTGGCATGGCGGCGACGATCTATCACTGGGGCCTGCACCCTTGGGCGATGTATGCGATCGTCGGATTGGGACTCGCCTTTTTTGCCTATAATCGCGGACTGCCGCTGACCGTCCGCTCGGTATTCTATCCCTTGCTCGGAGATCGCGTCTGGGGTTGGCCGGGACACGTTATCGACATTCTCGCCGTCTTCGCGACCCTGTTCGGGCTGGCGACTTCGCTCGGCATCGGCGCCGAGCAGGCCAATGCCGGCCTCAACCACCTGTTCGGCCTGCCGGTGACGGACATCTCCAAGGTGCTGCTCATCCTCGGTATCACCGGGATCGCCCTGTTTTCTGTGGTCGCCGGCCTCGACGCAGGCGTCAAACGGCTGAGCGAGATCAACATGGCGCTCGCCGCCCTGCTGCTCGTCTTCGTCATTCTCGTGGGGCCGACCGTCGCCATCATTACCGGCTTCTTCGACTATCTCGCCGCCTATCTCATGAACCTGCCAGCGCTCTCCAACCCGATCGGCCGGACCGACCAGCATTTCTATGATGGCTGGACGGCCTTTTACTGGGCGTGGTGGATTTCGTGGTCGCCCTTTGTCGGCATGTTCATCGCGCGGGTGTCGCGCGGCCGCACGGTGCGCGAGTTCCTCGTCTGCGTCCTGCTCATCCCGTCCGCCATGTGCGTGCTGTGGATGACGGCTTTCGGGACGGCAGCGCTGGAGCAGGTCATCAATCAGGGATCGACGGCCATCGCCGACGGTGCTTTGGAACTGCAACTCTTCCTCATGCTGGAAGGCTTGCCGCTCTCCACCATCACCTCGTTCATCGGCATCGTCCTCGTCGTGGTGTTCTTTGTCACCTCGTCCGACTCGGGGTCGCTGGTCATCGACACGATCACGGCTGGCGGAAAGGTCGATGCACCGGTGGCGCAACGCGTATTCTGGGCCATTTTCGAAGGGCTGGTCGCGATCGTGCTTTTGCTGGCAGGCGGGCTTGCTGCCTTGCAGGCGGCAGCTCTGACCACCGGAATACCCTTCGCGCTGGTGCTACTGGGCATGTGCGTCGCGATCTGGAAAGGGCTCTCCTCCGAGAGAACGCTATTGCGGACCGCCTGAAGAAATTTGCCCTACCGAAAACTGCTGTCGTGCATCATGCACGGCAGCTCTGAGCGGGTCATCCTCCAGAATCGAAGGTCGCGATGCAAGAGTATATCGTCAAATTCTCCCCAATTTTGATGGTGATACTTACTATTCCCCTTGCCGCAATTTTATATCGTATGATTGTCAGCGAGAATTCAAGGAATAGCGTCCTGATTCTAGATGTACTGACATCATTGACCATTGCGGCTGGCGCACTTGCAACAGTTGGAACCGGTTGGAGCGGATTCCTTGGGATTGGTTTTGGGATTGCTCTCACCGGTTTTATGGCAACTTGCCTTCTGGCGATCTTTCCAAAGCGCGGGAGCCACAGAAGGTGATCATTACATTCGCTGCCGCTTGTCTCTTGTTGATTGGCGTCGCTCTCCTTCTTATCGCGGGCATATCAATTTCGCGGCACTCAGATTCACAAAAGAGTCAGTTTGCCGTCAACATTGGAAGTATCGGCGCAGCCCAAGTGGTTCTCGGAACGATCCCGTTTTCGTATCAGGCAGGGACTATCGTTATAGGCTGGGCGATCATCACCTTCCTGCTTGTCAAGACATTCGTGAACAAACGGGTGCTTGCGAGGCTGACGAAGAATTGACCGCTTGGGCGCTAGACATCCTGAATATGCCACCAAACGAATATCGTCCTACTCAAGCGTAAACAGCTGTCAGACTGCTTTCGTGCTGATCTCGACAAAATGAGCCACCGTTACCGAAAGGCGCAGTCGGCGATATGCACGCAAAACTCCTCCTTCGTCTTCGACCTGTCGCCGAGCGGGGTTGAGAGCAAGCGGGATTATTTCCTATAAGGTCCCCTGATAGATTCCCGGAGAGGCATCATGAGAATCGGTTTGCTTGTGAGTGGTCTGCTTCTGCTCGTCTCCGCACCCGCGTGGGCCGGCCCATGCAATCCGGACATCAAGCCTGCCTCGATCGACGAACTTGCCTACAAGGATCGCGGCGACCGTTGCGAGGGCCGGTTCGTGCAGAAGATCTCCGCGACCGGGCTGCGCGTCGCGGCCTTTCACAAGAGCCCGGCGGCGTTCGACGACAACGCGCTGGCGCTGAACGTCTCCGTCGGCGGGCATCCGGGCGACAAGGAAATGTCCGTCACCTCGTTGCGCCCGAACCAGTACTACCGCATGGACGCCTCGTTCTCGCAGGACAATTTCAGCCTGCCGCTCGAATTGCTGCGCCATCCGCAGATCGACATCAAGCCGCACGAGCTGGCCGCTGTGATCTGCATCCGCGATTGCCAGTCCGCCGTGCCGACCTTGGCCGCGGCATCGTTCGCGGACGAGCAGAATGCGAGCCCCTATGTGGCGCTCGTGGCCAATCTGGAAATCTTCGAGCTGCGCGTCACCATCCGCGACGAAGCGACCGGCGAGGTCCTGCACGACAAGGAAATGCTGGGCAGCAGGACATGGCCCGCCGGGCGGCCGGCCACCTTTCCGCTGAAACCCTATTTCCGGGATCGCGATGAGATCCTGGTCGAGATCGTCGCCGCGGGACGCGGCGACCAGTTGATCGACAGCGGCTCCATACGTCTGCGCAATCAATGATCGCGGCCTGGCGTCTTCATTTGCGACCACGACTTCGGGATGCGATGCTTCGGGTCAGGCGAAGACTCGGCTGGCATGTTCTGGCGCTGATCGTGGTTCTGCTGTGCGTGACGCTGATCGTGCTGGAGCTCGTTCCCGCCCGGACCCTTGTCAGGACCACCTTCACCGCCACGATCGAAACGCAGGAGGTGCGGCTTCGGCTCGGCGACCGGCAGGCGACGCTGACGGGAATATCCGGCAGCCGCATCCTCGCGTGGGAACTGGACGCTGCCGACGACGGGGCCGAAGCCGGCCTGTTCGATCTGAGCGATCCGTCGTCCCAGGCCGTTTCCAGCGCCGCTGGCGACTTGGAGCTTTCAACTGACGCTCCGGGCTCCTATCTCGAGCTCGACCGTCTCTGGCTCCCGCCCCGCGCCGCCGTGAAGGTTGCGAGCGGCGGTAGGGATTCGGCGCTGTCCATCGAGTTCATCGAGCCGGGCGACAGCGACAGGATCGACGCCCGGCTCGTCTGGCGCGGAGGCATCGTCTCGCCGACGGAAGACGATGTCGCCGCGAGCGTCGGGTCGCGCATCTGGCAGGCAGCCAAGCCGTCGCTCACCATCGATCGCGCACACATAAGCGGCCTCATCCCTATCCCCATTCCCATATCTGCCGTCGCATTCGACCGGGTCGTATCCGGCGACCAGTATCAGAACCCCGCAAGCGCCGTCATCGGCGGCGATCTCCAGTTCGACATCGCCGGCTTTCCCGGCAGACCGCTCTCCATCCGCGAGGGAGAAACGCTTTCGTTCGGCGACCTCGATGCGCAGATGCTCAATCTTTCCCTGTCGGACCGGGGCCTGCGGTTCCTGCTCATCGGGGCGGCGGACTCCGTCTCGCTGGGCTTTCTGACCAACCACCGCGACGTGCAGCCGTCGATGCTGGACGCCATC
Source organism: Pseudomonadota bacterium (assembly GCA_023419995.1). GTDB lineage: Bacteria > Pseudomonadota > Alphaproteobacteria > Rhizobiales > Rhizobiaceae > Aerobium. The sequence goes on from JAEZXF010000294.1 coordinate 11,233, forward strand.
CTGGCGCGGGAGAGCTTGACGATCCTGGCTTCCGCCCTGTTCGCGATGCTGCTCGCCCTCATGGGCGCGATAAATTTCGGAGGAAGGAGATGACCGCAGGATTGCCTGTCCGGCTGCTGACATGGATGGTGCTGTCGCTGTGCGCGCTGACGGCCGCCGCACAGGCGCAACAGGCCGAGGAAAGCGCGGCGATCTCCGCCAAGCGACTGGTCGTCATGATCGACGGTCGTTTTCCCACTTCCGGCGCTCTCACCTCGGGCGCAGGGATCGTCGTCGGACGCAAGGGTGGCCTCGTCTACATCGCCACGGCGGGTCATGTCGTCCGCGACCTGATGGAGGAGGCCGAGGACATCCAGGTCCAGTTCCCCGACCGTCCCGGACTCGAAGTGAGCGCGACGATATTCCCCGCCAGCTTCGACAAGGGCATCGACGTGGCGCTGCTGATCGTTCCGCAATCCGAAGCGCCTGAAGCGATCGCTACGCTCGACACCTTTCCGGCGGCGCGCATGTCCACCGAGATCCGGGCGGGCGAAGGCGTGTATCTCTTCGGCCAGCCCGGCGGCAGGGTCTGGAGCGGCAACAGGTCGCCGGAGAAGGTGCAGGCCGCGCGAACGACCGAAATCGAGGTGGAATCGAACACCGTCGTTCCTGGGCTTTCGGGCGGGGCCGCGCTCGACGAGGGATTGCGCATCGTCGGCATCATCGTCGAGACCGACAACGGCATCGCGCGCTCGATTCCCATCCGCCTCCTCAAGGAGATCATCGAGAGCGGCGGATATCCTTTCATGCTGGGCGATGCGGAAGCGCCGCTGTCTGATGTAGAGATAGATCCGCTGGAAGAGCTGACCCGGCGAGGATACAGTTTCAAGAGCCGGCAGAGCGCAGGCATCGAGTTCATGCGTGCGCTGGACATGCGACGGGAGGAAGACGCCCGGCTCTTCATCGCCGCGAGCGTACCGATGGAGGCTCCGGATCTGGTGTTGCGCGGCGTGGTGCCACCGGACCTCGTCGATGCCCTGCTACATAGCGACCTGCTATCGGGACGGGACGGCAAGAAGCTGGATGAGTGGTGTGACGATCTAGTCAAGCAAAACCAGAGCGGTGATACCCGGGTGGCCTTATACGGCCGGGCCTTGACCAACGACAACGGCTATCTGTTCCAAACGGCGTGCAAGACGCAGTTGCCGGTGCTGACGGCACTGCTGAAAACCGGTATCGAGCGGCATGAAAAGCTCGCGGCCGATGGAGCGAAGGACAGGACCCGCAAGGACGAGATCACGGGGATCTGCCGCGAAGTCATGACGCAAAGGGCGCCTCTGGAGACATTGGCGGAACAAACCTACAAGTCGGCGCAAAACCTGCCATACGATCCGCTGGACTTGTGGCAGGTGGGCAAGGAGGCCCAGACCGCCCTTCACGAGCGGCTGGGAGGCAGCTCTCACATTCAGCTCGCCCTGTTCAAGATCTATGACGAGATCGATGACGATGTGCGGCGGGTCGTTCGAGGCGGCCGTCTTGTCGGCGACACGCTCTATTACGGCAGCAAGCCCTTCAAGACGCTCGGCGCACTCTACGCCGAGGCCGCGGAGAATCGCATCGGCTGGCAATGCGAGGAAAAGATAAGCATCCCTGAAGCGGGCCAATACGAATTACAAGCCTATCACGACATGCAGAAAATGCTGCGGCTGTTTGGCGAGTAGTGTATTTTTCTTCTTGCGACTGGTGAAGATTCCGTGCTGCTGTCAGCATAGCAGATAGGGTTGCCGACGTCACCTTGCTCAGCCCGTCGATGTCCCTTGTCACCGCGAGTTGCGCCGCCGCCGGGCCGCTTGCCTTGACACGTGGGCAGAGGCCTAAAGTCCCCTTGCCGGAACGACAGGAAAGCCGAGTTCGGCTATTGCTTGGAGGACGTCGGAGTCGCGCCGCGTCGAAGGCGGGATCGATGCTGTAATAGAACGCCTGTCGTTTTGATGTTCGTTCGAGCTGATCGAGAGCCCTTTGCCAGCCACCGGCGAGCGCAGGCACATGGGCGCGGAAATATTGCTCGAGGCTGTCGCGGACGTCCTGACGCCGGGCGGCGGTCGCCATCGCCTCGATCATCGCCGCTTCGCCTCCCGCCTGCCAACCCGCTTGGGCGGCGTCGGCGACGATGGCGCCCGGATCAGTTCGAACCAGTCCTCCATCGTCGCCCGATAGGCCGGCATATCCTGCCTGACGAGTTCACAGAACAGGAGAAACCCGTGGGATTGCGATAGCATGCCAAGCTACGATCGTTGCTGTGTTAAGAGGTATTCTCCTGCGACGATACGTTCACCGCTATTTTTCAAGCGAACTTTCAGACTTCGCTGGAGCGAAGAAAATCAAGCTGGGCATTTTGTAGAACAGGAGCTGACCTGCGTCCCCATGCTCCTCAAGGCGGGCGCGGCTTCCGAAGCTGCCCGACCGCTTTCCATGTTCGCGGGTAGTGCGCGGTTTGCCACGCCGGTCGGCTACCAGACCAACACTCTGGTCTATGCCGTCGGCAACTAGAGGTTCGCCGACTTCCTGAAGGTGGGAATGCCGATGAACGTGGTTGTCACCATCGCCACCTGCATCGCGATCCATATGTATTACTACGTTGCTTCGAGGAGGCGTCCGCTCACAAATTTTCCATCTGCGATAGTATCCGGCTTTCGATCAGCGAGATGTGCCGTCGCAAATGATACAGGTCGTTCATATAGGTGACAGGAACGGTCGTACTCGCGGCTTCCTTGTCCAGTGCCTGCACGGTGGTCAGCATTTCATTCAACGTAGCACTCGACGGATTTCGGTTTAGCGTCTCTTCAATCTCATCGAGGCTGAAATAGAAGCGGTTGATGCGGCTTTTGATGCGCCACTGGTAGGTCGGAGGGGCAATCT
>JAEZXF010000376.1 GCA_023419995.1 Pseudomonadota bacterium
ACTCCCCGGGCGTGGCGCCGGGGGCGGCGCGGCACGCGCGGGTGAAATGGCTCTGCGCGGCATAGCCGCAGGCCAGCGCCCCCTGCTGCAGGGCCAGGCGGCCGTCGCGCAGATGGCGCTTCGCCCGCTCGACGCGGCGCTCGGCCAGGTATCGGTGCGGCGGCATGCCGAAGCTGACGCGGAACATCTTGGCGAAATGGAAGGTGCTCAGCCCGGCCTCGCCCGCCAGCCGCTCGAGCGTCAGCGCCTCGTCGAGCCGGGCCTCGATCAGCTCGGCCATCCGGCGGCGCACGAAGGGCGCGAGGCCGCCGCGGACGGCGCCCGGCCGCGCCCCGTTGTGGTGCGCGAGCAGCCGGTGGACGAGCCCGTGGCAGGCCGCGTCGAGTGCCATGCGGTCGCCGCCCTCGTCCCAGTCGAGCGGCATCACACCGCCGCGCACAATCGCCGCCATTTCCGGGTCGTCGGAGAAGGTGAGGTCCCTGAGGTCGATGTGGCGCGGGTCGAGGTCGAAGGCGGTGAGCGCCTGGTAGGCCAGCGTCCCGGGGTCGATGTAGAGATGGAACATGCGCAGCGGGCCGCCGATGTGCCACCGGCTCTCGTGGCCGGCCGGCAGCACGCACAGCTTGTCGGGCGCGCCGCCGGCAAGCCGCCTGTCCTCGCGCACCACCCGCTCGCCGCCGTCGAGATAGAGGCTGAGCGTGTGGTGGCCGGGCCGGTCGTAGCGGGCGCGGTTGTCGCGGTTGCTCCATTCGGCGAGCGACAGGCCGCGCCCCGCCGAGCCGGCGCGCAGCAGGTTCGCGCCGGTGCCGGCCAGGGCTTCGCTGACGCTGGGGCTGTGCTTTTCCATTCTCCACCGATGCGCGGCCGCCCCCGCCATCTGGACGGCATCCGCGGCGCGCGCAACGGCCTTGTCGGGAAAAGCCCAAGAATGTGCAAGGCCGCGGCACCGAGGCAGTAGACGCCGGCGCGTTTTCGGGCATTGAGTGCGCGCCCGCATCCCGAAGGAGCAGCCGTGACCGCCATCCATTACGCCTTGACCGTCTTCATCTGGGGAACGACGTGGATCGCCGTCAAGAACCAGGTCGGCGTCGTCCCGGTCGAGGCGTCGATCGCCTACCGCTTCGCGCTGGCCGGGGCGGTGATGTTCCTGCTGCTGTGGCTGACGCGCGGGCTGCGCCCGATTCCGGCGCGCCACCAGCCCTTCGTGCTGCTTCAGGCGCTGTGCCTGTTCTCGTGCAACTTCCTGTGCTTCTACGTCGCCTCGCTCTACCTGCCGAGCGGCATCGTCTCCGTGGTGTTCTCGGCCGCCACCATCTTCAACCTGGTGAACGCCTTCCTCGTCCACCGCCGGCGCCCGGCGCCGCGGATCCTCGCCGGCGCCCTCCTCGGCGTGGCCGGCATCACCTGCCTGTTCTGGGAGACGGTGACGGCGGCTGCGCTCGACCGCGACGTGGCGCTCGGCCTCGGGCTCGCCCTGCTCGGCACGTGGTTCTTCTCGGCCGGCAACCTCGTCTCGGCCCGCAACCAGAACCACGGCCTGCCGCTCGGCCCGGTCAACGCCTGGGCGATGCTCTACGGCGCGGTGATCGTCTCGTGCCTGGCGCTGGTGCGCGGGGTGCCGTTCTCGTTCGACCCGTCGCCGGTCTATGTCGGCGCGCTGGTCTACCTCGCCATTCCCGGCTCCGTCGTCGCCTTCACCACCTATCTCACCGTGGTCCACCGGCTGGGGCCGGAAAGGGCGGCCTACATGACGGTGCTGTTCCCGGTGGTCGCGCTGACCATCTCGGTGTTCTTCGAGGACTACCGCGTCACGCCGCTGGCCGGCGTCGGGCTGGCGGCGATCCTGCTCGGCAACGTGCTGGTGCTGGCCCGGCGCGCGCCGCGGCCGAAGCCCGCCTGAGGACGCCGCCGGCGCGGCAGGGAACCCGGCGGCAAGCCTCTGGACCTTCCCGGGAGAACCGTGTTCATGCACGATCCGTCGTCACCGCCGGCCGCCGGCCGCCCGAGCCTCCCGGAAACCCGCATGACCCCTTCCGCCAACACGCCCTCGACGCGCCTCGCCACGCGCCTGTCCTTCGCCGCCGCCGGCTTCGCCATGGCGTGCTGGGCGCCGCTCGTACCCTTCGCCCGCGAGCGCGTCGGCGTCGACGACGGCGCGCTCGGCCTGCTGCTCCTGTGCCTCGGCGGCGGCTCCATCGTCGCCATGCCGCTCGCCGGCTGGCTCAGCGCGCGCGCCGGCAGCCGGCCGGTGATCCTGTGCGGCGGCTTCGGCCTCGTCCTGATGCTGCCGCTCCTGGTGCTGGCGGCGAGTCCGCTGCTGCTCGCGCTGGCGCTGGCGGCGTTCGGGGCGGCGCTCGGCGCCATCGACGTCGCCATGAACGTCCATGCGGTCGAGGTCGAGCGCCATTCCGAACGGCCGCTGATGTCGGGCTTCCACGCCATGTTCAGCATCGGCGGCTTCGCCGGCGCGGGCGGCGTGACGCTGCTCCTGTCGCTGGGGCTCTCGCCGGCGGCGAGCGCGCTGTGCGGCAGCGCGCTGACGCTCGCGGCGATGCTTCTGGCC
>JAEZXF010000332.1 GCA_023419995.1 Pseudomonadota bacterium
CTGACGATCCATTCGAGCGCCTCGTCGCTCAGCCGCGTGTCCGCCTGCGATTGCTGGTCTTCCGGGTTCATCTGCCGACCGTCAGCCCTTGGGGGTTTCCTGCATTTCCGGGTGCCGGGCGAGCGCCGGCGCAAAACGTCCTTTCTCTAGGACGAAACGGGGCCGCGCAATCCGCACGCCGGCCGGCGAAAAATTCACGCGCCGTCGCGGAAATGGTCGCGGCAGTGGCGCAGCGCCTGCGCAAGGTACCGGGCGACCATGCTTTCGGACACCTTGAGCCGGCCGGCGATCTCCCGGTGCGAAAGCCCGTCACAGCGGTTCATCAGCAGCGCGGCGCGCGGCTTCGCCGGCAGCAGCGCCAGCGCCGCGACGAGGAAACGCAGCCGGTCCCGGTCGATGGCGAAGGTTTCCGGCGAAGGGTAGCTGTCCTCGATCGCGCCGAGGATGGCCTCGTCGCTGATGCAGCGGCCGCCGTGGCGCCTTTCCCTCCGGGTGAGGTCGATGGCGATGTTGCCGGCCACCCTGAGGATGAACGCCTGCCGGTCGTGGATCGGGCCGGGGCACTGCTTCATCCCTGCCAGGCGGATCCACGTCTCCTGCAGCGCGTCCTCGGCAAGCTCGTGCGAGCCGGTCTGGCGCCGCAGCAGGCCGCGCAGCACCTTCCACTGCCGGAGATAGACGGCAATCAGGTCCTCGCGAATCTCCGACGTCGATGATGTCATGATCGTTGCAGCCGCGGCACACGGAAGTGGGAAGCTCGCGCCATCCGGCGCGACGAGCTTGGGGGCTACCTGACCGCCCGAATAGCCTGTTTGAAAAAGCCGTGCAACGTCAATCGCTTAGAATCGTTCTGGCGCACAGGTCGCCGGCTTCGGCAAAAACATGAGCGGATAAATCATCTTTAGTCCTTGATTTTCCGCGGCTTTCCGCCGTCGGCCGGGGGCGCGGCACCCGGCGCGGCGAAGCCGGGCGGGGATTGATTTTCTGTCGCCGCCCGGCCACGAAGTCCATGATGCGGCCGGCGGCGCGAACGCCTTGTCGCCGCCCGCCGCCGCAAGGAGAACGACGATGAGACCCCAGCCCCTCACCCAGGCCCCCGGCGACGCCGCCGCGCGCAAGGCGGTCAAGCCGGTGATCTGCTATCCGGTCGAGACCCTGCCCCGGCCCGACCTTGGCGCCTATCGCGCGGTGCGCGACGATCTCGAGCTCGTCGAGCGGGTGACGGTCCCGCCGCGCGAGGCGGCGTGCTTCACGGCGCCCGCCGGGCATTTCTTCCGCATCCTGTGCAGCGAGGGGCCGCAGGTCGGCGACCTCAACCTGTTCAGCGCCGCCGACCCGGCCGAGCGCCTCTACACCGGCAAGACCCGGGCGCTCAACGGCACCCATGTCGGCCTCGGCGACCAGCTCTTCTCCAGCTTCCCCTTCATGCGCCCGATCGCCACCATCACCCACGATACGCTCGACTGGTACGGCTTCGACGAGTTCGGCGGCTCGGTCCACGACGTGATCGGGACGCGCTGCGACCCCTACACCCACAACCTGCTGAGCCATGGCGGCCAGTACCATCACTGCTGCCACTCGAACCTGACCCGTGCCTTCGCCCGCCACACCGGCAAGCCGCTCGACGAGGCCGCGGCCTGCATCCACGACGTGGTCAACGTCTTCATGTGCACCGGCTTCACCCGCGACACCGGCCAGTATTTCATGAAGGCGAGCCCGGTGCGGCCGGGCGACTATCTGGAGTTCTTCGCCGAGATCGACCTCATCGGCTGCCTGTCTGCCTGCCCCGGCGGCGACTGCTCGGCCGAGCATTCGTCGGATACGGCCGCCTGCCATCCGCTGGTGGTCGAGGTCTACAGGCCCGCGCGCCTGCCGCAGGGCTGGGCGCCGCCGCCCGTCAACGGCTATGACGGGACGCACGGCGTCGGCTGAAAGAGCCTGGAGCGGTTTCCGCAGGCGAAGGGCATCCGCGGCGGGCCAACCTGCTCCCTCTCCCTCAGGTCTACCCCTCGGGACGGGTCTCGCCTGCATCCGCCCGCCCGCACCCACCTGCCTGCCGCCACCGGGCTGCGCCCGCGCCGGAATCGCGGCGATTGACTCTTGCCGTCATTAAGAACAAATAGTGAACATGTTGATTGCCGCCTCCAGCCCCCCGAGGAAGCCTTCGTCATGCCGAGTGGCGCGGTGAGTTCAGTTGTCGATGCGTTGCGGGACAGGATCGCCCGTCTCGACGGCGCGCCGTCGCGTCCGAGGGCGGCCCTGCCGTTCGGGGTGGACGCCATCGACCGCCGCCTCGCCGGCGGGGGCATGATGCTCGGCGCCCTGCACGAGGTGGCCGGCCGCGGCAACGGCGCCGTGGACGGGGCGGCGGCGGCGCTGTTTGCCGCCGGAATCGCCGCCCGCACACAGGGGAAGGTGCTGTGGGGCGTGCCCCGCCGCGACCTGTTCGCCCCGGCGCTGGCCCAGGCCGGGCTCGAGCCCGGCCGGGTGATCCATGTCGAGGCAGGCGACGAGAAGACGCTGCTTTCCTGCCTCGAGGAAGGGCTGAGGCATGACGGACTGGGGGCGGCGATCGGCGAGGTGGCGCGGCTGTCGATGACCGCCTCGCGGCGGCTGCAGCTCGCGGCCGAGGGATCCGGCGCCCTCGGCCTCGTCATCCGCCGCTGGCGGCGCGCGGCCGATGACGTCGACTTCGCCCGGCCGACCGCGGCCGTGACGCGCTGGCGCATTGCCGTCCTCCCCTCCGCCCCCCTGCCCGTGCCCGGCATCGGGCGGGCGCGCTGGCGGCTCGAGCTGGTGCGGGGCCGCGCCGTTGAACCATTCGATGTCGACGTGGAGGCATGCGATGAAAAGGGTCGTCTCGCTCTTCCTTCCGAGGTGGCCGACGGACCGCTTCAGGAGATCGCCGGCCGGCGCAGCGCTGCCGGCTGACCGGCCGCTGGTGCTGGCCGGGCGGGAGGCGAGCCGCCGCGTGGTCGCGGCGCTCGACAGGGCGGCCCACAAGGCCGGCCTCGTCAGGGGCATGCCGCTCGCCCGGGCGCAGGCCATGGTGCCGGGGCTGTGCGTCATGCAGGCCGACCCGCACGGCGATGCCGAGGCGCTGGAGCGGCTGGCCGTCTGGGCGCTGCGCTATTCGCCGGTCGCCGCCGCCGACCACCCGGACGGGCTGGTGCTCGACACCGGCGGAGCCGACCACCTGCATGGCGGCGAGGCGGCCATGCTGGCCGACATGGTGGCGCGGCTCGGGGCGCGGGGGATCTCGGCACGCGCGGCCGTGGCCGACACTTTGGGCGCGGCCCATGCGGCGGCGCGCTTCCTTCCGGCCTCGCCGGTGGTCGTGCCGCAGGGGCGCGCGCAGGCGATGCTGCGGCCGCTGCCGCTCGCCGCCCTGCGTCTCGACCCGGAGACCGTCCTTGCCCTGCGCACGCTCGGCTTCGAGACGGCCGGCGACCTGATGGACCGCCCGCGCGCGCCCTTCGCGTTGCGCTTCGGCCCGGAGCCGGGGCGCCGGCTCGACCAGGCGCTCGGCACCGCCGCCGAGCCGATAGAGCCGGTCCGCGCGCCCGGGCTTGCCGAGGCGAGGCGCGTCTTCGCCGAGCCAATCGGCGCACCCGAGACCATCGCCCGCGCGATCGCCGGGCTGGTCGGCGCGCTCTGCGCCGAGCTGGAGGAAAGGGGCCTCGGCGCGCGCCGCCTCGACCTCCTGTTCCGGCGCGTCGACAACTCGCTCCAGGTGGTGCGCGCCGGCATGGCGCAGCCGGTGCGCGACACCGCCCGGCTGACGCGGCTGCTGTGCGAGAAGATCGCGACCGTCGACCCCGGCTGCGGCATCGAAGCGATGGTGCTGACGGCGACGGCCGCCGAGCGGCTGGCGGCGCGGCAGGCCGTCTCGTCGCTTGCCGCCGAAGCCGGGGCCGACATCTCCGACCTCGTCGACGTGCTGATGAACCGGGTCGGCGAGCGGCACGTCCACCGGTTCGCAGCCGTCGAGAGCGACGTGCCGGAACGCTCGGTGCGATGCATCGGGCCGCTGGCCGGCGACGACGGCGCGGGCTGGAAGCAGGAATGGCCGCGGCCGTCGAGGCTGTTTCCCCGCCCCGAGCGGATCGAGACCATGGCGCTGCTTCCCGACCATCCGCCGGTCTGGTTCGTCTGGCGCGGCACGCGACACCGCGTGCGCCGCGCCGACGGGCCGGAGCGCATCTTCGGCGAATGGTGGAAGCGCGACGCGGAGGCGCGCGCCGTGCGCGACTATTTCCGCGTCGAGGACGAGGCGGGGGAGCGCTACTGGATCTTCCGCGCCGGCGACGGCGAGGACCCGCGGACCGGCGCGCACGACTGGTTCCTGCACGGGGTCTTCGCATGAGCGCGCGCTATGCCGAGCTGCAGGTCACCAGCCATTTCTCCTTCCTGCGCGGGGCGTCTTCGGCCGAGGAGCTGTTCGCCCGCGCCGCCGAGCTCGGCATCGAGGCGCTGGCCGTCACCGACCGCAACTCGCTGGCCGGCATCGTCCGGGCGCATGTGGCGGCGAAGGAGACCGGCGTGCGGCTCGTCGTCGGCTGCCGGCTCGACCTTGCCGACGGCACCGCGCTCCTCGTCTATCCCACCGACAAGGCGGCCTATGCGCGGCTGAGCCGGCTCCTGTCGCTGGGCAAGCGGCGCGGCGGCAAGGGCCGCTGCCATCTCGAATGGGCCGACGTCGCGGCGGCGGGCGAGGGGCAGGTCGCCGTCCTGCTGCCGGACGTCGCCGACGATGCCTGCACCTTCCGGCTCGGCCGGCTGAGGCAGGCGTTCGACGGCCGCACCTACCTGGCGCTGACGCTGCGGCGGCGGCCCGACGACGCCCTGCGGCTGTGGCGGCTCTCGGCGATGGCCGCCGCGGCCGGCGTGCCGACGGTCGCCACCAACGACGTGCTCTTCCACGAGCCCGGCCGGCGCATGCTGCAGGACGTGGTGACGGCGATCCGTCACAACGTCACTATCGACGAGCTCGGCTTCTGCCGCGAGCGCCATGCCGACCGCCATCTTAAGTCGCCCGACGAGATGCACCGGCTGTTCTCCCGCCACCCCGAGGCGCTCGCCCGCACGCTGGAGATCGCGGCGCGCTGCCGGTTCTCGCTCGACGAGCTGCGCTACCAGTATCCGGAGGAGCGGGCCGACCCCAGCCTGACGCCGCAGCAGACGCTGGAGGCGCTCATCCGCGAAGGCATGGCGGAACGCTTTCCCGCAGGCGTTCCGGACAAGGTGGCCGCGACCCTCAGGCATGAGCTCGATCTGATCGCCAGGCTCGACTATGCGCCCTACTTCCTGACCGTCCACTCCATCGTCCGCTTCGCCAGATCGGCAAGCATCCTGTGCCAGGGGCGCGGCTCGGCGGCCAATTCCGCCGTCTGCTACGTGCTCGGCATCACCTCCATCGACCCGGTCGCAGGCAATCTCCTGTTCGAGCGCTTCGTTTCGGAGGAACGCCGCGAGCCGCCCGACATCGATGTCGATTTCGAGCACGAGCGGCGCGAGGAGGTGATCCAGTGGATCTACGACACCTACGGCCGCGACAGGGCGGCGCTGTGCGCCACCGTCATCCGCTACCGCACGCGGGGCGCGATCCGCGACGTCGGCAAGGCGCTCGGCCTGCCGGAGGACATGACCAAGGTGCTGTCCGCGCAGGCCGGAGGCCATTTCAGGATCAGCGAGATCCGGGAGGCGGGCGACCTCGGCCTCGACATGACGGAGCGCCGTCTGCGGCTGACGCTGGAGCTGGCCGGCGCCCTCGTCGGCGCGCCGCGCCACCTCTCCCAGCATCCGGGCGGCTTCGTCCTCAGCCGCGACCGGCTCGACGACCTCGTGCCGGTCGAGCCGGCGGCCATGGCCGGCCGGCAGGTGATCGAGTGGGACAAGGACGACATCGCCGTCCTCGACTTCATGAAGGTCGACGTGCTGGCGCTCGGCATGCTGTCCTGCATGCGCCGCGCGTTCGACCTCCTGGCCGAGCACAAGGGCCTTTCGTACGATCTCTACTCGATCCCGGACGGCGACGCGCCGACCTATGCGATGATCTCCCGCGCCGACACGCTCGGCACCTTCCAGATCGAGAGCCGGGCGCAGATGTCGATGCTGCCGCGCCTGAAGCCGAAGACATTCTACGACCTCGTCATCCAGATCGCCATCGTCCGGCCGGGGCCGATCCAGGGCGACATGGTCCACCCCTATCTGCGGCGACGCGAGGGGAAGGAGAAGGTCGACTACCCCAACCCGGCATTCGAGGCGGTCCTCGGCAAGACGCTGGGCGTGCCGCTGTTCCAGGAGCAGGCGATGAAGGTCGCCATCGAATGTGCCGGCTTCTCCGCCAACGAGGCCGACAGGCTGCGCCGCGCCATGGCGACGTTCAAGAACGTCGGCACGATCTCGGCTTTCCAGAAGAAGCTGGTCGACGGTATGGTCGCCAACGACTACCAACCGGAGTTCGCCGCCCGCATCTTCCGCCAGCTCGAGGGGTTCGGCTCCTACGGCTTTCCCGAAAGCCACGCGGCGAGCTTCGCCAAGATCGCCTACGCCTCGGCCTGGGTGAAATGCCACCACCCGGAGGTCTTCTGCTGCGCGCTGCTCAACGCCCAGCCGATGGGCTTCTACGCACCGGCGCAGATCGTCCGCGACGCCCGCGCCCATGGCGTCGAGGTGCTGCCGGTCTGCATCAACGCCAGCCGCTGGGACTGCACGCTGGAGCGGCGGGCGGAAAAAGGCGGCCTTCTCGCCGTGCGCCTCGGGCTGCGCCTGGTCAAGGGCCTGGCGAACGGCGAGGCCGCGCGCCTCGTCATCGCGCGGGGGAAGGAGCCCTACCGCTCCGTCGACGACCTGTGGCGGCGGGCCGACCTGGCGCCGGCGACGCTGGAGGCGCTGGCCGGGGCCGACGCCTTCCGCCCGGCGCTGGGCCGTGCCCGGCGC
>JAEZXF010000356.1 GCA_023419995.1 Pseudomonadota bacterium
CAGCCCCGAGCGACCCTCGACGAAGGCGCCGACGGCGGCGGCGTGCCGGCGCTGTGCGTCGGCGTCGACCGGGGTGCGCAGCACGGTGCCCGCCGCGTCGCGCCGCTCCAGCCCGTGCACGCCGGCCGCGGGCAGGCGCAGCGGATGGAGCATGCGGTCGAGCTGGGCGATGCTGCGCCCCGAGACGACCGCCACCGCGCCCCCGGCGGCCCGCGCCAGCCTGTCGAGCGCGGCAAGCGTTCCGGCCCCGACGAGGGCCCGGCCGGGGTCGGCGACGATCTCCGCCAGCGTTCCGTCGACGTCGAGGAAGAACGCCGTCCGGGCGGGCGGAAGGTCGTCGGCGAGGAAATCTTCGGCTGGCAAGGAGGGTCTCCGGCTTTCGCCTACCAATGCCCGGCGCCGGCTCCCGTTCCGCATTCGCCGGCAAAAAGCGGCGCGATGCCCGTCTCCTTTCCCCATCGGCCCTCGGAGTCGGAAGAAAATGACGCCGGGCACGGATCGGGCTGGAACATTTTTCGCCGGGGCGCGGTTAGGCCGCCGTCACCTACCCCCCCAACCCTCGAAAGAAGGAAACGACCGATGACCCATAAGCTTCTCATCGCCGCCGCGCTCTCGCTGGGGTTCGGCACCGCCGTCGCCATGGCCCAGAACGACGTGCTCCAGCCCGATGCGGCGCCTGGGCCGGGCGCCGAAACCAGCCTGCCGATGGGCTGGGACGGCGCGATCGGCGACGCGTTCTTCGCCGACCCGGCAACCGGCACGCTGCGCACCGAGGACGAGGTCCGCGCCAACTGGCAGGGGCTGAGCGAGGAGCAGCAGGCGCAGGTCCGTTCGCACTGCGCCACCGTCGACACCGCCGATGCGCAGACCAACGACCAGATGACGACCGGCAGCGTCACGCCGGACGAGACCATGCACACCGCGTCGATCGAGCGCGTGTGCGATTGGGTCGGCGCCATGTGATTCCGGCCACTCCGGACGAAGCGATGCGAGGCGGGGCCGCGTGCCCCGCCTCGATTTCGTTCGGGCTCCGCGCGGCGGGCTAGAGGCCGTCGATCTTGCGGTTGTCCCCGAAATCGGGATTGGCGCCCGAGACCGCGGCGCCGAGCAGCGCCACCGCGGTGCGGAAGCGGCCGAGGCCGCCCCAGATCTGCGCATCCTCGGGGCGGAAGGAAATCAGCCTGATCGCGGGATCGTCGGCGGTCTCCCACCATGCCCTGTCCGAGACGCTGAACAGCTCGCGAATCCTCGCCCTGTCGTTGGACACGCCGGCGCAGCCGGTGATCGCGAGATAGGTGTGGGTCCTGATGTCCGCGAACGCCAGCGAGACGATGGGGAAGCGCCGGATATCGTCGTCCTTGGCGCCGGCCTCGTCGGCCAGGACGTAGATGGCGTTCTCGTGGCGGTGCGGCCGGGCGGCGACGGGCCGCGCCCGCTGGCGCTCGCCGTCCCACGTCACCAGCATGCCGATGCCGATCGATTCCACGAGTTCCCACATCGTGTGGATGGCGTCGTCGCGCGAGAGCTTGCCGAACTTCGTCATTCCGGGTTCTGGGCCTTCCGGCCGTCTCCCCGCCCGTCAGTCGTAGGGCAGCAGCGCCAGGCCGGTGCCGACGGCGCCGACCGCGAAGACGGCGGCGAAGCTCCACAGCAGCATCGCCGCGGCCAGCGGTTCCTGGAACAGGAGCCCGATGCCCATGAACAGCGCCAGGTAGGCAAAACCCGTCCCGAGGCCGAGGATGAAGCCGCCGGCCAGGTTGACGAGAAGGAAGCGCATGAGCGGCGTCATGTGCCCGAACCGCCGCAGGGGAGGATTGTTCCCTGCGGCGGCGGGGCGGTGCCGTGCCTCAGCCGAGGGGCTCGAATATCTCGGGGTTCTCCTCGCCCTCGACGTCCAGCCACCCGGCAAGCCCGCGCTCGACGCGGGACAGCGAGTGGTCGACGAGGACGTAGCGCCCCGGCACGTCGAGCCTGAACTCGACGATGGTGGCGCCGCCCGCCGGGACCGTCACCGTCTGGACGTCGGTCAGGGGCGGCGACGTGACCGAGCCGTTGAGGTAGACGCGGTCGAATATCTCGCCGATGACGTGGAACGACGACACGAAGTTGGGGCCGCCGACCCCGAAGAAGATGCGCACCGTCTCGCCGACGGACGCCTTCAGCGGATAGTGGTCGGTCAGGGCGCCGACATGGCCGTTGAGGACGAAGTATTCCGGCCGCTCGTCGAGCAGCTTGTCGTAGCTTTCGGTGAGGGTGCCGTCGGAGCCGAACGGCTCCTCGGTGTAGATCTCTCCCTGCATGACGTAGAACTCGCGGTCGACGGGCGGCAGCCCGCCCTCGGGCTCGACGAGGATCATGCCGTACATGCCGTTGGCGATGTGCATGGCCACCGGCGGCACGGCGCAGTGATAGACGTAGATGCCGGGGTTGAGCGCCTTGAAGCGAAAGGCCTTCTCCTCGCCGGGCGCGGCGGTGGTCGCCTCCGCTCCGCCGCCGGGGCCGGTGACGGCGTGGAAGTCGACATTGTGCGGCATCCAGCTGTCGTCGTGGTTTCGCAGGCGGACCTCGACCGTGTCGCCGACCCTGACGCGGACGAACGGCCCGGGCACCGTGCCGTTGAACGTCCAGTAGCGGAAGGTCGCCCGGGCGTCGAGCTTCGCCTCGACCTCGAGCGTCTCCAGCTCGACCTGGACGGTTTCCGGCCCGCGCTCTCCGATGGGCGGCGGCACGACCGACGGGTCGTGGGCGATGTCGTTCGCCACCGGCGACGGCACCGAATAGGCGCGCTGGCTCAGGTGCCCGGAGGGCGTGCTGCGCGACGTGTGGCCGGGAACGTGCATGGCCGTGTGCTCCTGCGCGGCCGCCTCGCCGAGCGCCAGCGAGCCGAGCGTCAGGCCGGCCGATCCCGCCAGAAGCGAGCGGCGGGAGAGCGACCCGCCGTCGTGGTCCTGCCGTCCCGTGCCGGCATGTCGGGTCGCGTCCGTCTCGGGGGCCTGCGCGAGGGGCGGTCGGTTCTCGTTCATCGTTTCGTCCTCGGTTGCTGATGCTTGTCGCGGCGCGGACAGCGGCTTCCCTTCGCCCCCTGTCGGGAGCAGCCGTCGCGTCGTTTCCGTGAGCTCCCCGCCCGTCAGTCGGACCCGGCCGGCAGGGCGTAGGCGAGGAAGTAGTCGCCGATCGGGGTCTCCATGAAATTGTGTCCGCTGGCGTTGATGACGAGGTACTGGCGGCCGTCGACCTCGTACATCGCCGGGCTGGCCTGGCCGCCGGCCGGAAGCTCGGTGGTCCACAGCACCTCGCCGGTCTCGATGTCCATGGCGCGCAGCAGGTCGTCGGTCGCGGCGGCGATGAAGACCAGCCCGCTTGCCGTCACCACGGCGCCGGCGTTGTTCGGCGTGCCGATGTCGAAGGGCAGGAAGGACGGGAGGCCGAACGGGCCGTTGCGGCGGGCGATGCCGAAGGGCTTGTCCCACAGGACCTCGCGCGTGGTCAGGTCGACGGCCATGATGCCGCCATAGGGCGGCTGGGTGCACAAGAGGTCCGTGAACGGCACCCGCCAGCCGGCATTGACCTGGATGCCGTAGGGCGTGTCGGCCTGCGGCGAGATGTTGCCGGGGCTGTTGTCGTGCCAGCCGGGCTGGTCGATGGGCACGATACCGTGGCCCTCGACCTCATCGCGCGGCACGAGGCGGTTGCGGTTGGCGGTGTTGTTGTAGTTGGCAACCATGATGCCGCGGCCGACGTCGACGGCGACGCCGCCCCAGTCGGAGCCGCCATTGTAGCCGGGGAACTGGATCCACCAGTCGGTCGAGGGCGGGGTGTACATGCCCTCGTAGACGCTCCGCCGGTACTGGATGCGACACCACAGCTGGTCGAGCGGCGTCATGCCCCACATGTGCCGCTCCTCGAGGTCGGGCCGGAGCGCGTTGGGGAAATCGACGACGAAGGGCTGGGTCGGCGAAAGCCGGTCCGGCTCGACGCCGCCCTGCGGCACCGGCCGTTCCTCGACCTCGACCAGCAGCTCGCCGGTGCGGCGGTCGAACACCCAGAACATCGCCTGCTTGGTCGGCAGGATCAGCGCCGGCACCGGACCGTCTGCGGTCGGGAAATCGACGAGCGTGCCCTGCGAGCCGAGGTCGTAGTCCCAGATGTCGTAATGGACGGTCTGGTAATGCCACACGGGCTGGCCGGTGGCGACGTCGAGGGCGACGAGGGCGGTGGAATAGGTGTTCTCCGCCTCGCTGCGGTCGCCGCCCCAGTAGTCGACCGACGAGTTGCCGAGCGGCAGGTAGACGTGGCCGAGCTCGTTGTCGCCCGAGGCGATGGTCCACACGTTCGGCGTGCCGCGGGTGTAGGTCTCGCCCTCGGGCGGCAGGCCCGTCTCGCCCGGGCGGCCCATGTCCCAGGCCCACGCCATGTCGCCGGTCTCGGCGTCGTAGCCGCGCACCACGCCGGACGGCGCCTCGCGGCGCTGGCCGTCGCGCACCTGCGAATGGACGACGGCGATGTTGCGCACGATGGTCGGCGGCGAGGTGGGGGCGTACCAGCCCGGCACCGTGTGGCCGAGGCCTTCCTCCAGATCGACGATGCCGCCGTTGCCGAAGGCGGGGCAGAGCTGGCCGGTGCGGATGTCGACGGCGATCAGGCGTGCGTCGAGCGTGTTCATGATGGCGCGCCGCTGGCACGGCTCCCCGGCGTCCATGGTCGGGGATTCGTAGAAGGCGAGCCCGCGGCAGGTGGCGTTGTAGGGGATGGCGTCGGTGGAGACCTGCGGGTCGTAGCGCCAGATCTCGAGGCCGGTGACCGCGTCGAGCGCGATGATCTTGTTCATCGAAGAGCAGACGAGCAGGCGGTCGTCGATCTTGAGCGGCGTGTTCTGGTTGGAGAAGCGCTCACCCGCCTCGGGCATGTCGCCGGTGCGGAACTCCCATACCTGCTCCAGCCGGGAGACGTTGTCGCGCGTGATCTGGCCGAGCGGCGAATAGCGCGTGGCGTGGTGCGTGCCGCCATAGGCCGGCCAATCGGCCCCCGCCTCGGGCATGGCGTAGACCGCAGGCTCCACGGCGGCTTCGGGCTCCACTCCGGGCACGGCCGGCTCTTCCCCCGCGGGCGGCAGCGGCTGGTTCGGCTGCTGCTGGGCGATGGCGACGGGTCGCTCCGAGACGAGCAGGACCGCCATCGCCGCGCCCGCCGCAACCAGCCCGGCAAGGCTCGCCGCCACCTGCGCGCGCCCGCGCCGGACGCCGTCTCCCAGCGCCGGGATGGCGAGCAGCACCAGGACCAGCACCACCGTCGGCGCGACGAGGCGCGGCACCTGGGGCCAGCCGGAAAGGCCTGCCTCCCACAGCGCCCAGACGAGCGTGCCGGCGAAGACGAGAAGGTAGACCCACACCGCGAACATGGAGCGCCGAAGCAGGAACCAGGCGGTGACGAGGAGGCCGAGCCCGGCGAAGAGATAGTACCAGGAGCCGCCGAGGCTGATCAGCCAGACGCTACCGACGAGGATCGGGATGCCGAAG
>JAEZXF010000456.1 GCA_023419995.1 Pseudomonadota bacterium
TCGAATAAATGCGCGCCGTCGACCAGCGCCTCCTGGCGGGCGGCGCGCGCCGCCTCGACGGAGGCGGCGATGCCCTCGAGGTTCTCCTCGTTGGTGCAGCCGAGCGCGACGCGCACGTGATAGTCCCAGCTCTTGGCGACCAGGCAGATCGTGTCGGCGGCCGTCTCCATCAGCGCGGCGAGGCCGGGATCGTTCGAGGCCGAGACGCCGGCGCGCTTGGTCATGCCGAAGGCGACGAACTTCGCCCGCTGCGTGCGCCTCTCGCGGAAGAAGGCCGTGTCGGTCGGGTTCGCGCCGGGATAGCCGCCCTCGACATAGTCGAAGCCGAACTCGTCCAGCATCCCGGCGATGACGATCTTGTCCTCGACCGAGAAATCGACGCCCGGCGTCTGCTGGCCGTCGCGCAGGGTGGTGTCGAACAGGTAGATCCGCTCCTTGCCGCTCATCTCGCGCTCCAATGCGCGAGGCGTTTCGCGGCCCGCCTCTCCTCGTCCGCGGCGCGGCTGCGAGGGGCCGGGAGCGGGTGGATGCGCTCAGTGGTGCTCATGCCTTCCCCCCAAACGTGTCGGTGGCACAGATCAGCCGGTCGAGGATGCCGGGCTCCGAATAGGCATGCCCCGCCCCCTCGACCAGGTGGAATTCGGCGTCCGGCCATGCCTTGGAAAGCTGCCAGGCATAGCGCGCCGGGCACGGCATGTCGTAGCGGCCGTGGACGATCACGCCCGGGATGCCCGCCAGCCTGTGCGCGTCGCGCAGAAGCTGCCCTTCCTCGAGCCAGCCGCCATGGACGAAGAAGTGGTTCTCGATGCGGGCGAAGGCGAGCGCGAACTCGTCCTCGCCGAAGCGGTCGCTGGCCTCCGGCTCGGGCAGGAGGGTGATGGTCTCGCCCTCCCACAGGCTCCACGCCTTCGCCGCCTCGACGCGCACGGCGCGGTCTGGGCTCGTCAGCCGCCTGCGGTAGGCGGCCATCATGTCGCCGCGCTCGGCCTCGGGGATCGGCGCAACGAAGCGCTCCCACTTGTCGGGGAACATCTCCGACACGCCGAACTGGTAGTACCAGTCGAGCTCGGGCTTCGTCAGCGTGTAGACCCCACGCACGACGAGCTCGCTGACCCGTTCGGGATGCGTCTCGGCATAGGCGAGCGCCAGCGTCGAACCCCACGAACCGCCGAAGACCAGCCATTCGTCGAAGCCGGCCATCTCGCGCAGCCGCTCGATGTCGGCGACGAGGTGCCACGTCGTGTTGGCCTCGAGCCCGGCATGCGGCGTCGACCTGCCGCAGCCGCGCTGGTCGAACAGGACGACGTCGTAGAGCGCTGGATCGAACAGGCGGCGATGGGCGAGGGAGATGCCGCCACCCGGCCCGCCATGCAGGAAGACGGCCGGCTTGGCGCCTCTGGTGCCGACCCGCTCCCAATGGATCGTGTGGCCGTCGCCCACGTCGAGGAAGCCGGTCTCGAACGGCTCGATCTCGGGATAGAGGGTGCGCAGCCCGCTCATGGCCTCGGCTCCGGCGGCCAGCTTTCCGTGTCGTGGTCGGGGTGCTGGTTGCTCTCCACCGAGGCGAGGAACGCCGCCGCCTCGAGGTCGTCCTCGGTGACGCGCGCCGGCAGCGCCGGGATCGTGTCGGCGTAGGGCAGCTTCATCTCGACGCCGAACTGGATGGTGGGCGCGACCTCCTCCGGGTGGTCGAAGGCACCGATGGCCAGCGCCACGCCGTCGGGCGCCTCGTAGGTGAGCGGCGTGCCGCATTCGGCGCAGAAGCCGCGGCGGACGTGGTTCGACGAGCGGAAGCGCTTCGGCTCGCCCCGCGTCCATGCGAGGCCACCGGCGGGCGCGGTGGCCAGCGGCGCATAGAAGGCGCCGAAGGCCTTCTGGCACATGCGGCAATGGCAGACCGAGGCGTTCAACAGCGCACCCTCGATGCGGAAACGCACCGCCCCGCACTGGCAACCGCCTGTATAGACGGGCTTGTTGTCGAGGCTCATGGCTTCAGCCTCCTGGTGAAACGGCTGACGGGATGATTCCGGTTCATCGGGTAGCTCATTGATCTGGCTGCCTTTCTCGCGGGCTATTCGGGCTTGTGGCAGACCGCCTCGATATTGTTCCCGTCGGGATCGATCACGAACGCGCCGTAATAGTGCGCGTGGTAATGCGGGCGCGGGCCGGGCGCGCCGTTGTCGCGGCCGCCGGCGGCGAGCGCCGCGGCGTGGAAGGCGTCGACCTCGGCGCGGCTTGCCGCGGTGAAGGCGTAGTGGCGGCCGGGGCCGGGCTCCGCCCCTTCGTGCAGCCAGAAATCCGGCTTGTCGCGGCCGTAGCCGCCGACCTTGGCGCCGCCGGTGAACTCTTCCGGCACCATGTGGAGGAGCGTAGCGCCGAGCGGCGCCAGCGCCGCATCGTAGAACGTCTTCGCCTTTTGCCAGTCCTTCACCACGATCCCCGCATGGTCGATCATCGCGTCACCTCCCAGGTCGTCACCCGCTCGCCGGTCGCCGGGTCCTTGCCGTCCTTCAGCTGGACGC
>JAEZXF010000497.1 GCA_023419995.1 Pseudomonadota bacterium
CCGACGCGCTGCCCGGAATCGGCCATCTCGCGGGCCACCATGACCGTGACGGCGGCGGCCGCGTCGCCCTCCGGCGACACGAACACGACGCGGGCGACGTCGCTGTCGACCAGGCGGGCCGCGGCGTCGGCCACCGGGAGCTCCATGCGGGGGGATCTGGCCATCGGCATCTCGTCCTCTTGCTCGAAATCGTCTCGTTCTTCGGCCGGCGCGTCCCATTCGTCGGCCGGAAGCTCTTCGGCGGCCATCTCCGCGGGCGCCGGGCCGGGCGCTTCCTCCGGGACGATCGCGGCGACGTCGACCACCTCGACGGCGACGGGCATTTCCTCCGGCAAGGGCGCCGGCTCGACCGCGGGTGCGACAGGCTCCGGCGACGCGGCGGGCATCGCCACCAGCAGCGGCTCCTCCACCCACACGGCGCCGGCGGCCGGGCGCATGGCGCGGCCGCTGAACAGCTCGCGCATCAGGATGATGACGGAGATGACCAGCAGCGCGCCCGCGAATGCCGCGCCGACGATGGGAATGACCTTCGGGAAATAGGCCTCGTGCGGCGTCGAGGCGGGCGACAGGATGCGCACGTCCGCCGGCAGCACGTTCTGGTCGGCGCGCGCGGCCGCCTCGCGGTAGCGCGTCAGGTAGGATTCGAGCAGCGCCCGCTGGGCGGTGGCCTCGCGCTCGAGCGCCCGCAGCTCGACCTCGTCGTCGCCGGCCTGCGCCGACGCCGCCTTGAGGCGGTTGACCTCAGCGACGAGGTGCTCCTCCCGGGCGCGGGCCGAGGCCATCTCGCTCTCGGCCGAGGCCAGCACCTTCTGCGTCTCGGCGCGCAGCTGGCGGCCCGTCTCCTCGAGCTGCGCCCTCAGCGCGCGCATGCGGGGATGGTTGTCGAGAAGCGACGCGGAGAGATCGGCGATATCCGCCTCGACCTGGATCTGCCGCTCACGCAGGCGCTGCACCATCGGGGCGGCAAGCACCTCGGGAATGGATTCGATGCGGGCGCCGGACTTCATCGCCTCGCGGATGGCGGTCGCCTTCGCCTCGGCGGCGGAGCGATCGGCGCGCACGCGGCTCAGCTCGGTGGAAACCTCGGAAAGCTGCTGGGTCGGCAGAACCGCATTGTTCTGGCCCATCAGCAGGTCGGCGCCGGCGCGGTACTGCGCCACGCGCGCCTCGGCCTCGCGGACGCGCGGGCGCAGATCGTCGATTTCGAGCTGAAGCCACTCGGTGGCGTCGGCATTGGAGAGGCGCTTCGCCTGCTCCTGCCCGGCGACATAGGCGTCGGCGACGGCGTTCGGCACCTGCGCCGCGATCCGCGGATCCTGCGAGGAGAAGCCGATGGCGATGACGCGCGTGCCGTCGACGCGATAGATGGTGAGGCGGTCCGAAAGCGAGCGCATCACCCGGTCCTCGATCACCGCCTCGGACGGATCGCTCTTCAGGCCGAGCAGGATCAGGAGGTTGCCAAGGGTCGACGTCTCGCCTGCGGCGCCGAATTCGGCCTTCGAGGTGAGATCCAGCCGTTCGATCACCTGCCGCAGGATGTCGGGCGAGTTGATGACCTCGACCTGGGAGGCCACCGTCTCCTCGTCGAGCAGCGCGCGCTCGGATTCGGAAAGGCCGGCGGAGGCCGGGCGCGTGTAGGCCGTCTCCCGCACCTCGATCAGAATGCGCGTCTCGGCCCGGTAGAGCGGCGTGGCAAGCATCGCAAGCACATAGGCGAGCCCCGCCACGACCAATGCGGCGAGCAGGATCCGCAGCCAGTTGCGGATCAGGCTGCCGAAGAGCTGGCCGAGATCGACATCGACGTCGCTGACCGTCGGACGTGCATCAGGCATGGGGGACTTACTCCGGTACACAACGCCGGAAGGGTAAACCGGTATGGTAACCAGCAGGTTAAGCCCGCCCGCCCCGCGCCCGCGGGAAATCCGCCGCCGAAATCGCGCCGGCCCGGCCGGCTTTACCGGGCATTAACCTTAACAGGAAGATAAAGAACCAACGAAACGCGGCCGCCCCCGGCAACCGGCCGCATGCAGCGTCGAGGACCGTCATCCGCCCATGAAACGCCAGCTTGCAGCCGCACTTGCCGTTTCCGCAGCCCTGCTGGCCGCCGGATGCACCGGCTACCGGCCGGCTCCCCCCGCATTTCACGAAGCGATCAACAAGCCCTACGTGCTCGACGCCGGCGACCGCATCCGCGTCACCGTGTTCGAGCAAGAGATGCTGACCAACGTCTACGCCGTCGACCAGTCCGGCTACATCGCCTTTCCGCTGGTCGGCTCGATCCCGGCGCGCGGCTACACGGCCCAGCAGATGGAAGGCGAGATCGCGACCCGCCTGCGCGGCGGCTTCCTGCGCAACCCGGACGTCTCGGTCGAGGTCGACCGCTACCGGCCGATCTTCATCATGGGCGAGGTCGGCGCGGCCGGCCAGTATTCCTACGTTCCCGGCATGACCGTGCAGAAGGCGGTCGCGGCCGCTGGCGGCTACACGCCGCGCGCCAACCAGGAGAACGTCGACATCACCCGCGCCATCAACAACGAGGTGATGACCGGCCGCGTCCGCACGTCGGAGCCGGTGCTGCCCGGCGACACGGTCTACGTGCGCGAGCGCCTGTTCTGAGGCCGGAGAAGACGCAACCGTGACCACCGGCCTGCGCATCGTCCACTGCTTCCGTGCACCGGTCGGCGGCGTCTTCCGCCATGTGCGCGATCTCGCCATCGCGCAGGCGGCGGGGGGGCACCAGGTCGGCTTCATCTG
>JAEZXF010000541.1 GCA_023419995.1 Pseudomonadota bacterium
GCGCCGCACCGCAAAGCTTTGTTAACCCTAACATTGTGTAATCGCATCCGATCTTCCTTACGGTCGGTTGGGTGTATCCGTGTCAGGAAACAGGCAGGCTTCGGTATTCGGCAGGCGCAGGGAGCCGCATACCCTCATCATCGCCCGGGGCGACGAGATCCGGCATTTCACGATCAGGCCGTGGCTTGCCGCGCTCGCCGTCTCGGTGCTGGCGGCGCTGGCGATCGGCTATCTCCTCGCCACCTCCTATCTGGTGCTGCGCGACGATCTCCTCGGCGCGGCCGTCGCCCGGCAGGCGCGCATGCAGCAGGCCTACGAGGACCGCATCTCCGCGCTTCGAGCGCAGGTCGACCGCATCACCAGCCGCCAGCTCCTCGACCAGCAGATCGTCGAGGGCAAGGTGACGGAGCTGCTCGAGCGCCAGAGCCAGCTCACCCAGCGCCACGGCCGCATCGGCCCGATCCTCGACCGCATGACCGGCAGCGGCGACACCCCCGCCCTGCCCGCGTCGGGCGCCGCCCCCGTCCCCGAGGCCAAGCCCGAGCTGCGCGCCCTGTTCGAGGCGCCGACCAGAGGCGACGCCGTGGCGGCGTTCTGGCCCTTCCGCCAGACCGACGCCGGCGAGGAAAGCTCGGCCGACCGCGCCGACCGCATGTTCGTCGCCATCAACCAGTCGCTGCGCGCGATCGAGGAAGAGCAGATCGAGGGGATCGACACCCTGGCCGACAACGCCTTCCAGACCGCCGACACCATCGCCGACGCCCTTGCGGCAGCCGGCCTCGAGGTCGCGCTCGACGAGGACGGCGACGCCGTCGGCGGCCCGCTGCTGCCCGTCGATGCCGGGCGCGCGTTCGAGGCGCGCGTGCGCGAGCTCGACGACGCGCTGGCCAAGCTCGAGACGGTCAAGGCCGCCGCGCGCGCCATGCCGATCCACAACCCCGCGCCGGGACAGGCGGTGTCGAGCAGCTTCGGCGTCCGCCGCGACCCGATCCTGCGCACCCCCGCCATGCATGCCGGCATCGACTTCCGCGCCGTGCCCGGCACCGCGGTCCGCGCCGCCGGCGCCGGCACGGTGGTCAAGGCCGGCTGGAACGGCGGCTACGGCCGCATGGTCGAGATCGACCACGGCGACGGCCTGACCACGCGCTACGCCCATATGAGCAAGATCCGCGCCCGGCAGGGCCAGAAGGTCGAGACCGGCGACGTCGTCGGCGAGGTCGGCTCCAGCGGCCGCTCGACCGGGCCGCACCTCCACTACGAGGTGCGCCGCAACGGCGACGCGGTGGACCCGCTGCGCTTTCTCAAGGCGGGCAAGAAGATCGCCGGGCTCCTGTAGCCAACATCGCAAGGACGGCGCACTCCACGACCGTTTCGTTTCGCGCCGCCGCCGCTTCCCTTCTCCCCGTCGACGGGGAGAAGGTGGCCCGAAGGGCCGGATGAGGGGCGGCGCCAAGCCTCCGAAGGCGAGTCGCTCCGCCCGGAGAATCCTTACAGGTCGCCCGGCAGGCGGAACCGGTACTCCGTCGCCTGGCGGTATTCCTCGCCCGGACGCAGCACCGCCTGCGGAAAATACGGGCGGTTCGGCGAATCCGGCCACACCTGCGGCTCGAGGCAGAACCCGGCAAACGCGCGATAGACGATGCCGTCGAGCCCCGGCACGCTCCGGTCGGCAAAGCGGCCGGAGAAGAACTGCAGCCCCGGCTCGGTCGTCCAGACCTCCATCTCGATCCCCGACATCACCCCTTGCGCCCAAGCTGCCTGCCTGAGCGGCCCGCGCGCCGCCGCCAGGCAGAAATTGTGGTCGTAGTCCACCTCCCCGCCCGCCTTCCCGAGGCCGATCGGCCGGGCGAGCTGGAAATCGAAGTCGGTCCCCTCGACCGGCAGCACCGCGCCCGTCGGCAGCAGGTCCTCGTCCACGGGCAGGTAGGCCGACGCCGCGATCGACAGCCGGTGCCCGAGGATGTCGCCACGCCCGCCGTCGTCGAGGTTGAAGTAGGAATGGTGGGCGAGGTTGCACAGCGTCGGCCGGTCGCAGGTCGCGGCGAGCTCGACGGAAAGCGTCGCCGGCGCCTTCAGGCGATAGGTGCAGGCGATGTCGAGCGCGCCGGGAAAGCCCATCGCCCCGTCGGGATCGTGGATCGCCAGCGTGACGAAGTCCTCGCCGGCGGCCGCGACCCGCCACACGCGGCGGAAAAGCCCCTCCGACCCGCCGTGGAGCGTGTTGCCGCCGTCGTTGGCGTCGGTCGAGTGGCGCTCGCCGTCGAGGATGAACGACGCGCGGGCGATGCGGTTGGCGCAACGCCCGACGATCGCGCCGAAGAACGGCGACTGGTCGAGATAGTGTTCGAGGCGTTCGAAGCCGAGCACCAGCGGCGCGGCGTGGCCGTCGATCCGCAGGTCCTGGACGACGGCGCCGAAAGTGAGGATGCGGGCGGAAAGCCCGCCTCCCGTGATGGCGAAGGCATGGACGGCCTCGCCCTCCGGCATGGTACCGAAGGGCGCGCCGCCGGGTGGATCAGAGGCCGAGGCCGCCGATGCAGACATATTTGGTGTCGAGGTAGTCCTCGATCCCCTGATGTCCGCCCTCGCGGCCGAGGCCGGATTCCTTGACGCCGCCGAACGGCGCTTCCGGCGTCGTGATGATGCCCTCGTTGACGCCGACCATGCCGTATTTCAGACCTTCCATGACGCGGAAGGCGCGGCCGAGATCGCCGGTGTAGAAGTAGCAGGCGAGGCCGTACTCGGTGTCGTTGGCCAGCGCCACGCCCTCTTCCTCGGTCTCGAACTTGAACACCGGCGCGACCGGGCCGAAGATCTCCTCCTTCATGAAGCGCATGTCGGGGGTGGCCTGGGCGATGACCGTCGGCTGGAAGAACGAGCCGCCGAGTTCATGGCGCTTGCCGCCGGCGACGACCTTGCCGCCCTTGTCGGCGGCATCGGCGATCAGCTCCTCGACCTTCTCCACCGCCTTCTCGTCGATCAGCGGGCCCTGCTGCACGCCGTCCTCGAGGCCGGGGCCGACCTTGAGCCTGTTCGACGCGGCGGCCAGCTTCTCGACGAAGGCGTCGTAGATGCCGGCCTGCACGAAGAAGCGGTTGGTGCAGACGCAGGTCTGGCCGGAATTGCGGTACTTGGCCGCCACCGCGCCCTCGACCGCGCGGTCGATGTCGGCGTCGTCGAAGACGAGGAACGGCGCGTTGCCGCCCAGTTCCATCGACACCTTCTTGACCGTCGAAGCCGCCTTCTGGATCAGAACCTTGCCGACCTCGGTCGAGCCGGTGAAGGTGATCTTCTTGACGATGGGATTGGTGCACAGCTCGTCGCCGATCTCCGCGGCCGCGCCGGTGACGACGTTGACGACGCCCTTCGGAATGCCGACCTCCTCGGCCAGCGCGCCCCAGGCGAGGCCCGAATAGGGCGTCTGCGAGGCGGGCTTGACCACGGCGGTGCAGCCGGCGGCGATGGCCGGGCCGATCTTGCGCGCCAGCATCGACGACGGGAAGTTCCACGGCGTGATCGCGGCGATGACGCCGACCGGCTCCTTGGTGACGAGGATGCGGCGGTCCGCCCACGGGCTCGGCACCACGTCGCCATAGGTGCGGCGCGCCTCCTCGGCGAACCACAGCACGTAGGCGGCCGAGGAGCCGACCTCGCCCCTGGCTTCCGTCAGCGACTTGCCCTGCTCCATGGTCAGCAGCTCGGCGAGCGCGTCCTGGTTGTCCATGATGGCGTCGTGCAGCTTGCGCAGCAGCTTCGAGCGCTCGAGCGCCGAGGTCTTGCGGAACGTCGCGAACGCGCGCTCGGCGGCCTCGATGGCCCGGCGCGTCTCGGCCCTGCCCGCCTTCGGCACGGTGCCGATCTTCAGGCCGGTCGCGGGGTTGATGACGTCGATGGTGGCGCCGGAATCGGCCTGGACCCATTCGCCGTCGATGAGGTTCGCCTGACGCAGGAAATGACTCGTCTTCTGCAGCATCTTTCTTCTCTCTTCCGAGGCTTCAGGCCCCATTCCCGTTTTTCACCTACACAATGGGGCGCAATCGCGCCGATGCCAAGCGGTCAGCCGAAAACTCGTTGGGCCACAGCCAGCCAGAATCCTGTCGTCAGCACCGCGAGCGCGGTGGAAATGGTGGTGGTGTTGGAGGCCAGGACCTGCCCGGTGCCGAAGCGCGTGGCGATCAGGTAGGGGTTGACGCCGGTGGGCATCGCCGCCGCCACGACCATGACCTGCGCGACCAGCGGCGGAAGCCCGGCGAGGAGCACGGTGCCGAGGACGAGCGCCGGCAGCAGCAGCAGCTTCAGCGCGGCGAGAGCCAGCGCCGGCTTGACGTTGCCCGAGATGCCGAAGTTGCGCAGGCCGAGCCCCATCGAGAACAGCGCCACCGTTCCGGCGATGCCGGCGAAGGAATCGATGAAGCGCGCGCCGAGCGACGGCATGGCCAGGCCGGCCGCCCGCCACAGCACGCCGGCGAGGATGCCGACGATCAGCGGGTTGGAGAAGATGTTCCTCAGGAAGTCGCGCAGCACCTTGACCGGCGAGCTCGCCCTGCCCTCCCGCCGCTGCACCCATTCGAACATGACGATGGACGCCGCCATCATGATCGGCAGATGGACGGCGAGGAGGAGCGACAGCACCTCGACGCCGGGCCGGCCGTAGACGCTCTGGATGAACGGCAGGCCGAGCAGGAGGAGGTTGGAGAACGAGGCCGCGACCCCCGCCACCACGCCGGCCGCGACCTCGCGCCCGAAGAGGCGGGTGACGGCGAGGTGCGCGCAGATCCATACCACGGGAATTGCCGAGAAATAGGCAAGCCACATCGTCCAGGGCGCGCTGCCCTCCAGCTCGATGCCGATCATGGTGCGGAACAGAAGCGCCGGCAGCGCGACGACGATGGCGAAGTCGGCGAGCGCATCGCCGACCTGCGGGCGCAGCAGCCCCGCCCAGCCGACGGCATAGCCGAGGCCCACCAGTCCGAAAACGAATGCTATGGTCTCGAGCATCGGCGACATGCGCCATGCCGGTATCGCAACGCCTTGCGCTCGGCAAGGCCGGCCGGGCCTTGGCAAAAAGCGGCTCTTGCCTTTCACGGCCCGATCCAGTCCCTATATGCGTCACGCACAGGGGGTTCGATGCTTCGTTTCCTTACCGTTCTCGCCGCTCTTCTTCTCCTCGCCGTGCCGCAGGCGGGCGCGACCGAAGCAGGCTGGGCGCTCCTGCGCGAGGGCGGCCAGGTGATCCTGCTGGCGAACGCCAACGCGCCCGGCACCGGCGACCCGGCGCATTTCGACATCCAGAACTGCCGCACCCAGCGCAACCTCTCCGACCGCGGCCGCCAGCAGGCGCGGCGTATCGGCGCATTGTTCGCCGCCCGCGCCGAGCCGGTGGAGAAGGTCTATTCCAGCCGCTACTGCCGCGCCCTGGACACGGCGCGGCTGGCCTTCGGCGACCGGCTGGTGGAACCGCTCGAAGCGCTCGACTCGCCGGTGCGCAACGCCGACGGCGCCGACGCGGCCAATGCCGAGGTCGTCGCGCTGGTCCGCGACTACACCGACTCGGGCAATCTCGTCCTCGTCACCCACCCCGAGAACATCGAGGCGCTGGTCGGCGTCCGGGCGCGCGAGGGCGAGGCAGTGATCGTCGCGCCGCACGACGGCGGGCTTGCCATCATCGGCCGCATCGTCTTCAACTGAGGCACGCACCGGCCGGCCGCCTTTTTGGCGGCGGCCCTTTTCCTGCCGGCAAAAACGGACTAGACAGCCGCCATATCCGAAAGCCGCCCCGATTACTGAGGGAATCACAGTGACATCGACATTCGACAAGGTCGCCGACATCATCGCCGAGACGAGCGAGATCGACCGCGACACGATCACGCCGAAGAGCCACACCATCGACGATCTGGGCATCGACAGCCTCGATTTCCTCGACATCGTCTTCGCGATCGACAAGGAATTCGGCATCAAGGTCCCGCTCGAGAAGTGGACGCAGGAAGTCAACGACGGCAAGGCCGCCGCCGAGGAATACTTCGTCATGGAGAACCTCTGCGCCAAGATCGACGGGCTCGTCGCGGCCAAGAACGCCGTCTGACACGACCAGCCGACAGGACCGGGCAAAGCACCGCCGGACAAGGACTGAATGAGCGCCAACGACGTCGTCATCACCGGTATCGGGCTCGTCTCCTCGCTTGGCGAGGGGGCCGACCGGCACTGGCAGGTTCTCTCCGCGCCGGGCGCGAAGCCGGTCATCGAGGCCGAGCGCTTCGCGCCCTACACGGTCCACCCGCTGCCCGAGATCGACTGGAGCCTCCAGATCCCCAAGCGCGGCGACCAGCGCCAGATGGAGACCTGGCAGCGGCTCGGCACCTATGTTGCCGGCCTCGCGCTGCAGGACGCCGGGATGCGCGAGGACGAGGCGCTTCTCTCCGCCATGGACATGATCGTGGCGGCCGGCGGCGGCGAGCGCGATTTCGCCGTCGACCAGGCGATCCTCGATGCCGGCCTCGCCCGCAACGACCGCGACCTTCTGATCAACGAGAAGCTCACGACCGAGCTGCGCCCCACCCTGTTCCTGGCCCAGCTCTCCAACCTCCTCGCCGGCAACATCTCCATCGTCCACAAGGTCACCGGCTCGTCCCGCACCTTCATGGGCGAGGAGGGCGCCGGCATCGCCGCGGTCGAGACGGCCGCCGCGCGCATCCGCGCCGGCCAGTCGACCCATGCCCTCGTCGGCGCCGCGTTCCAGACCGAGCACGCCGACATGCTGCTCAGCTACGAGCTCGGCGGCCTGCTGCACCGCAAGCGCTGGAAGTCGGTGTGGAAGCGCGCCGCGAACGACGGCGGCGGCATCGTCACCGGCTCTGGCGCGGCCTTCCTCGTCCTCGAATCCCGCGAGCATGCGCAGAAGCGCGGCCGCGCCGCCTACGCAACGGTGGGCAGGATCGAATCCGGCCGGGCGCGCCGCGCCGAGGGCAACCTGACCGAGGCGATCTCCGGCATCGTCCGCGCGCTCGGCGCGCCGAAGGAGCGGTTGCTGGCGGTTTCCGGCGCATCGGGCGCCCACGCCGCCACCGGCGCCGAGCGCTCCGCCCTGTCGAGCGCCGGCGACTTCGCGGTGCGCGGCTTCACCTCGCTCACCGGGCACATGAAGGAAGCGCAGTTCCCCTTCGCGCTGGCGCTCGCCGCGCTCGCCATCCACAACGGCGCGTCCTATCCGCCCTTCGACCCCGAGAACGAGGGCGCGCTCGACGGCGCGCCGCGCGCGGCGGTCGCCACCGCGGTCGGCTACCGCCGGTTCGAGGGCGCCGCCCTCGTCACCGCACCCTGAGACGGAGGAGCAAGCCGTGGCACGCACCACCGATCATCTGGGCCGCCCCGTCGTCGCCGTCACCGGCGTCGGCGTCGTCACCTCGCTCGGCCAGGGCGTGGCCGACAACTGGGCCGCGCTGACCTCCGGCCGCTCGGGCATCCGCCCGATCACGCGCTTCCCCGTCGAGCACCTCGCCACCACCATCTCGGGGATGGTCGACTTCCTGCCGTCGAGCGGCAAGGGCTCGAGCGCCCTGACCTACGAGCTGGCCGAGCTCGCCGCGCTCGAGGCGGTGGCCCGCGCGGGCTTCAAGGTCGGCGATTTCGCCGGCCCGCTGTTCCTCGCCTCGCCGCCGGTCGAGGTCGACTGGCACGACCGCTTCCGCCTCTACGCCGCCGCCGACCTGGCCCTGCCCGAATATGAGCGGCTTCTGGCCGCCGCCCGCGAGGACCTGAGCGAGGCGACGCTGGAATCCTCCCAGTTCGGCGCGATCGCCGACCGGCTCGCCGACCGCTTCGGCACGCGCGGCCTGCCCATCACGCTGTCGACGGCCTGCGCTTCCGGCGCGACCGCGATCCAGCTCGGCGTCGAGGCCATCCGCCGCGGCGAGGCCGACCGTGCGCTCTCGATCGGCTCCGACGGCTCGGCGACCGCCGAGGCGCTGATCCGCTTCTCGCTGCTTTCCGCGCTTTCGACCCACAACGAGGACCCCGAGAAGGCCTCCAAGCCGTTCTCGCGCGACCGCGACGGCTTCGTGCTGGCCGAGGGTTCGGCCGCACTGGTGCTGGAATCGCTCGACAGCGCGCTGGCGCGCGGCGCGAAGGTGCTCGGCATCGTCCGCGGCTGCGGCGAGAAGGCCGACGACTTCCACCGCACCCGCTCGAAGCCGGACGGCTCGCCGGCGATCGCCGCCGTGCGCGCCGCCCTCGCCGACGCCGGGCTCGGCGAGGACGGCGTCGACTACGTCAACGCCCACGGCACATCGACGCCCGAGAACGACAAAATGGAGCACCTGTCGCTGTCGACCGTGTTCGGCGAGCGCATGAAGAGCGTGCCCGTCTCGTCCAACAAGTCGATGATCGGC
>JAEZXF010000542.1 GCA_023419995.1 Pseudomonadota bacterium
CACATCAACGGCATCGAGGGCTTCTGGTCATATGCAAAGAACTGGCTCTATCCGTACCGCGGCGTGCCGAAAAAGTTCTTCCATCTCTATCTCGGTGAAACCTGTTACCGCTTCAACCATCGCAACAAGGACCTAAAGCCATTGATCATCAAGCTCTTGAAGTCAACAAACGTCGAGAAGATCGAGTTCAATCCGGTCCAGTTCAGTTAGGCATTACCTTATTATATGGGGATCTGTCCGGGCAAGTGCCGTCCGCGACGCCCGGCTGGCGCACCGCAGGAAAAAGGCCCCGCCTGGTGAGCGGAGGCTCTTTGCAGTCCATCGATAGACCCGGATCAGACCTCGCGCGCCGTGCGGAGTGTCCTCACGCCGCCTCGCGCAGCCGCCGCGCCGCCGCCACCATGTTGACGAGGGCGGGCCGCACCTCCTCCCACCGGCGCGTCTTCAGCCCGCAATCGGGATTGATCCAGAGCTGGCCGTCCGACAGCCGCTCGCGGGCCAGCCGCATCAGGGTCGTCATCTCCTCCACCGCCGGCACGCGCGGCGAGTGGATGTCGTAGACGCCGGGCCCGATCTCGTTCGGATACTTGAAGCTGCGGAACGCGTCGAGCAGCTCCATCTGCGAGCGCGAGGTCTCGATCGAGATGACGTCGGCGTCCATCGCCGCGATCGCGTCGATGATGTCGTTGAACTCCGAGTAGCACATGTGGGTGTGGATCTGGGTGGCGTCCGCCACGCCCGAGGCGCTGAGGCGGAAGCATTCGACGGCCCAGTCGAGATAGGCCTTCCACGCCGGGCGGCGCAGCGGCAGGCCTTCGCGCAGGGCGGCCTCGTCGATCTGGATCATCGTCGCCCCCGCCGTCTCGAGGTCGAGGACCTCGTCGCGGATGGCGAGCGCGATCTGGCGGCAGGTCCGGCTGCGCGGCTGGTCGTCGCGCACGAAGGACCAGTTGAGGATCGTCACCGGGCCGGTCAGCATGCCCTTCACCGGCTTGTCGGTCAGCGACTGGGCGTATTGCCACCAGGAGACTGTCATCGGCCGCGGGCGTGCCACGTCGCCGTAGATGATCGGCGGCCGCACGTAGCGCGAGCCGTAGCTCTGCACCCAGGCGTGCCCGGTGAAGGCGAAGCCGGAAAGCTGCTCGCCGAAATACTGCACCATGTCGTTGCGCTCGAACTCGCCATGCACCAGCACGTCGAGGCCGATCTCCTCCTGCCAGCGGATCGCCGCTTCCGTCTCCCGCCGGAGGAAGGCGTCGTAGTCGAGATGGCTGAGCTCGCCGCGGGCATGGGCGGCGCGGGCCTTGCGCACCTCGGCCGTCTGCGGGAACGAGCCGATGGTGGTGGTCGGGAATGCGGGCAGGCCGAGCTTCGCGCGCTGCGCCCTGCTGCGGGCGCCGAAGTCGCTATGGCGCCGCTTCATGGCGTCGGCGATGCCCGCCAGCCGGCCTTCGACCAGCGGAGCGTGGACCTTGGGCGAGGCGGCGCGGGCGGCGGTCGCCTCGGCCGAGGCCCTGAGCTCGGCGAGCACGGCGCTGCGCCCCTCCGACAGCGCGCGCGACAGCACCACCAGCTCGTCGGCCTTTTGCGCGGCGAAGGCGAGCCACGACCGGACGTCGGCGTCGAGCGCGGTTTCCAGTTCGAGGTCGATCGGCACGTGCAGCATCGAGCATGACGGGGCGATCTCGATCCGGTCGAGCGGCCATCCGGCGACGACCGGCTTGATGCGGTCGAGGATCGCCGGCAGGTCGGCGCGCCACACGTTGCGGCCGTCGATCAGGCCGAGCGACAGCACCATGTCCTTGCGCGCCTGCCGGCCGACGGCCTCCAACTGCTCCGGCGCGCGCACGAGGTCGACATGCAGCCCTGCCACCGGCAGCGACAGCGCCGTGTCGAGGTTGTCGCCGAGCGCGCCGAAATAGGTGGCAAGCATGATCCGGAGGCCGGGCGCGGCCTTCGCCAGCTCCCGGTAGGCGAAGCGGAAGGCGTCGCGCTCGTTCGGGATCAGGTCGAGGACCAGCGCCGGCTCGTCGATCTGCACCCAGTCGGCCCCGGCCTGCGCCAGCCTGCGCAGCAGCTCCGCATAGACGGGCAGCAGGCGGGGCAGCAGCGCCAGCGGGTCGAAGCCCTCCTCAAGCGACTTGCCGAGCTTGAGCAGGGTCACCGGCCCGAGGATCACCGGCCGGGTGTGGATGCCGAGCGCCTTCGCCTCGAGGAACTCGTCGACCGGCTTGGCCGAGGTCAGCCCGAAGGCCTGATCGGAGGAGAACTGCGGCACCATGTAGTGGTAGTTGGTGTCGAACCACTTGGTCATCTCCAGCGCCGGCACGCCGTGCCCGTGGCGGGAATCCGTGCAGCCGTGGTCGCAGCCCTCGGCGTAGGCGTCGCCCTCACTGCCGCGCGCCATGGCGAAGTAGGTGTCGAGCGGCACCTCGCCGCCGCGCCAGCCATAGGCGGAAGGGATCGCGCCGACCATCACCGCCGTGTCGAGCACATGGTCATAAAGAGAGAAGTCGTTGGACGGTATCCGCGTGATGCCGCGCCTCTGCTGCTCGGTCCAACTGGCGGCGCGCAGCCTTTTCGCCGTATCGAGAAGCTCGGCGGCGGAGGATTTGCCGGCCCAGTAGGATTCGAGCGCGAATTTCAGCTCGCGGCGGCGGCCGATTCGCGGCTGGCCCAGCGTTGCGACGGGAATTTTCTGCGGAAGTGACATTGCCATACCCCGATGGTGAGGGCGGGTACGGCGAAGGCCTGCACGGCGGCACGGACGGCCGGTGCGCGGCCATCGGGACACCCCGCCCGTGGACGTTTCTCGCCGTGGCAGGTCTCCTGGCTCGCGGGTCGCTGCCTTCGCCCGTCTTCCCGGAGCCGGGGCTCCAGTGACATCGGTGGACGTCGGCTCGCCGCTTACAGTTGCGGGGGCAGCGCCGGCCTTGCCGCGACCGCGGCGCACCGGCTTCCCTCTTCGCTCCGCCGCGCCGAATGCGCGCCAGAGACCACGACGGCCGGACTCTACGCCCAAACTTCCGATTGTCAATCAGATATAAAGAAATGTTTATGTCTTTAAATGAAGATTGCGAGGATGGCTTTGCCGCCGGAGCGCCGCGCCGCCGGCCGCCATCGCGGGTGGAGGAAGGCCCGGGTCGGAAAGCCCGGGTCGGAAAGCCCCGGTCGGAAAGATTGTCGCGGATGCGAAGCTTGCTTGATCTGCGACAAACTGGAGTTCTATATGCAAGTTTATAAGTGCGAGGCTTGAACGATCAAGCGGCCTGCACATCTTCCGGAGCTTGCCATGTCGAGAATTCCTTTCCCGGGTCGAACCATCGTCACCCGCCGGACGGCGCTTGCCGCCGCCGGCGCGTCGGCCGCCCTCCTCGCCCTGCCTGCGGCGCTGCGCCCTGCCGCGGCGGCGGCGCTGCCTGAGTTGACGCTCTACGGCCCGCCGGCCGGCCCCAGCGTCACGCTGGCGCATGCGGTCGCCTCCGGCGCACTTTCGGGGATCGCCGACAAGGCGGCGTTCAAGGTCTGGCGCAATCCGGACGAGATGCGCGCCGGCCTCACCTCCGGCACCATGCAGGCGCTGATCCTGCCGGTGCAGGTGGCGGCCAACCTCTACAATCGCGGCATGGGGGTGCGGCTGCTCAACGTCATGACCACGGGCCTGCTCTACATCATCTCGGCCGACCCGGCCCTGTCGAGCATCCCGGCACTGAAGGGCAGGACACTCGCGGTGCCGTTCCGCAACGACATGCCCGACCTCGTTCTCGGCCGGCTCCTCGCCCACCACGGCCTGGTGCCCGGGACGGACATCGTGCTGGAAAGCGCCGGCTCGCCGATCGAGGCGATCCAGCTCCTGATGGCCGGCCGCGTCGATGCCGTGCTGTCGACCGAGCCGGCGGTGTCGGCCGCCATCCTGCGCGGCGCGGCTTCCGGCAAGGCGGTGCGGCGCGTGATCGACGTCCAGAAGGCCTGGGCCGAGGCGACCGGCGGCTCGCCCGTCCTGCCGCAGGCCGGCATGGCGCTGACCGTGCCGTTCATGGACGCCAATCCCGGCATCGCCGACGCTCTGCAGGAGATCGCCGAGAAGGCCACGGAATCGGTCAACGCCAACCCCGCCCGCGCCGCCGCCGACGCCAGCGCCGCGCTGGAGATGCCGGCGGCGATCCTCGTCGCCTCGCTTCCCACCTCCAACCTCGTGGCGCTGCGGGCGAGCGCGGCGCGGCCGGCGATCGAGGCGATGCTGTCGACCCTGTCGCAGGCGGACCCGGCCATCATCGGCGGCAAGCTGCCGGACGACGGCTTCTACCTCTAGGAGACGGGGGTGAACGGCGCGGCATGGGCGGGCAGGCTGGGGCGCACGGGACGGTTCCTGTGGTCGTCCTGGTCGGGCCTCGCCGCGCTGTCCCTGCTCGCGGCGCTGTGGCAGTACGGCCATGAAATCTATGGCGATTTCATCCTGCCGGCGCCTCTCGACACGCTGCGCGCCATGGGCGCGATCCTGTCCGATCCCCAGTCGTGGGACATAGCCGTGCTCACCAGCCGGCGCGGGGTCGAAGGCTTTCTCGTCTCGGCGTTGTTCGGCGCGGTGGCGGGGCTCGCCGCCGGCTATTCGCCGGCCACCATGCGCGCGGCGCGCCCGCTGGTCACGGTCCTGCTCGGCGTGCCGCCGATCGCCTGGATCGTGCTCGCCATGATCTGGTTCGGCTCGACCGACGGCACCGTCGTCGTCACCATCCTGATCGCCTCCTCGCCGCTGGTCTTCGTCGGCGTGGCCGAGGGCGTGACGACGCGCGACCGCGGCCTCGACGACATGGCGCGCGCCTTCGGCGCCGGCCCGGTGAAGCGGCTGACGACGCTCGGGCTACGCCACGTCGCGGCGCATCTCTTCCCGGCGCTCGCCATCTCGCTCGGCACCGCCTTCAAGGTGGCGGTGATGGCCGAGCTTCTCGCCAATGTCGGCGGCATCGGCGGCGAGCTGGCGCGCGCCCGCGCCAATCTCGACGTCGCCGGCGCGCTCGGCTGGGTCATGATCTCGGTCGCCGCGCTGATCGCCTTCGAGTACGGCATCGTCCATCCCGTGCGCTCGGAATTCGAGCGCTGGCGTTCCGCCGCCGTGCCGTGGGGGGTGAAGCGATGAGCGCGCTGGCCCTGTCGGGGATAGGCCACGCCTATTTCGGCCGCACCGTGCTCGACGGCATCGACCTCGAGGTCGGGCGCGGCGAGGTGGTGGCGCTGGTCGGGCCGTCGGGCTGCGGCAAGAGCACGCTCGTCCACATCGCCGCCGGTGTCCTCGACGCCCGGCGCGGCCAGGTCGCGCGCGGCTACCGCCGCCACGGCATGGTGTTCCAGGGCCCGCGCCTCCTGCCGTGGGCGACGGCGCTGGAGAACATCGCCTATCCGCTGCGCATCTCCGGCGTGCGGCGGGCTGAGCGGGCCGAACGCGCCCGCGAGGCCGCGCGCCGCGTCGCCTTCGACCAGGCGGACCTCGACAAGTATCCGGTCGAGCTTTCCGGCGGCATGCAGCAGCGCGTCGCCATCGCCCGCGGGCTGGTGGTCGATCCCGACTTCATGTTCTTCGACGAGCCGTTCACCGCGCTCGACGCCGCGCTCAAGCGGCGCATGCAGGATCTCGTCATCGACGCCTCGCGCGCGGCGCATTTCGCGGCGCTGTTCGTCACTCACGACCTGATCGAGGCGGCGCGCATCGCCCATCGCATCCTCGTGCTCGACCTCGCGGGCAGGGGGGTCGCCGGCCAGCGCCCGCTCGCGGGGGAGCCCGGCCTGCGCGAGGATCGCGCCGTGTTCGAGACGGTGCAGTCCTTCCTCGAGGACCCGCTGTTCCGCCACATCCACGACGTCGACGAGCGGAAGGTGGCCTGACCGTGCTCGTTCCCCCGCCGCGCCCGGCGCCGCCGCTTCATGCCGTCCTCGCCGACGAGGGCTTCCGTCTGTTCTTCCCGCTGACCGCGCTCTACGCGGCGCTGTGGCCGTTCCAGTGGGTGCTGGTGTTCGGCCTCGACCTGCCGTTCGCGCGCACCACCGCGCCGGGCCTGTGGCACGCCCACGAGATGATCTTCGGCGCCTATGGCGCGGCGCTCCTCGGCTTCATCACCACCGCGATCCCGGAATGGACCGACACCGAGCGCCTTCGGGGCCGCCGGCTCTGGGTGCTGGCCGGGCTGTGGGGCGTCGGCCGGCTGGTCGGCTTCCTCGGCATGGACGCGCTCAACCTCGTCGGCGCGCTGGCCGACATCGGCTGGCTGTCGCTGCTCGCCGCCTATGTGGTGTGGGCGTCCTGGGTCAAGCGCACCGACCGCCTGCTCGCCTTCCTCTACTGGATCGGCGCGCTGCTCGTCTGCCTCGTCGGCGTGCGCTACGGCTTCCACGTCGCCGACCACGAGCTGTCGCAGGGGTGGCTGCGCCTTGCCGGCTTCGTCTTCCTCGGCCTGCTCGGCGTCGCGCTGGCGCGCATCACGGTCCCCGTCACCAACCAGGTGCTCGACCCGACGGAGGAGACCTCGCCCTTCCGGCCGCATCCCGGCCGCGTCACGCTGGCGCCGGGCCTGACCGCGCTGCTGATCGCGGGCGAGCTGCTGGGCTTCTCGCCCGAGGTCACCGGCTTCCTTGCCATCGCCGCGGGCGCGGCCTTCATGGACCGCGCCGGCGAGGCCTTCGTCGGGCGCGAGGCGTTCCGCACCGAGATCATGGCGCTCGCCGGCTCGGCGGTCTTCTCCGGCGCGGGGCTGATCCTGGTCGGCGCCGCCCGCCTCGGCGCGCCCGTGCCCGAGGTCACGGCGCTGCATCTTTCCTTGATGGGCGGGCTCGGCATGGGCGTGCTGATGGTGCTGTCCATCGCCGGGCTGCTGCACTCCGGCCGCCATCTCGGCTTCCCGCCGGCGACGCGCATCGGCTTCGCCCTGCTGGTGGTCGCGGTCGCCCTCCGCGTGCTGCCCGATCTTGAGGCAATTCCCCATCTGCCGGGCCCGCTCCATGCGGGAGCGGCTATTTTTTGGGCAGGCGCGTTCCTGCTCTGGCTGCGCGACTACTGGCCGTTCGTCAGCTCGCTCGACCGGCCCTGAGCCGCCGTTTTCGCGGTTTTGCGCAGGGAAAGAACGCCTGGGCCGTCCTCGGCGAAATATCTGTGCGCAAATGTCGCAAAAAAATAGGTCAGCATTGCTGACTTCTTATTGCGCAACCGCCGCCCGTCTTCTATGCAGAGTGCCGTAATCCACTGCAAACCTCACGGAGCCATGATGTCAGAAGACAGCCTTCTCGACGATGCGCTCGTCCGCCTGGACGAGGCCGCTGCCCATCTCAGCATCGACCCGGATGTGATCGAGAAGCTGAAATACGCCCGCGAGACCACCAAGGTGCGCCTGATGATCCGCATGGACGACGGCTCGCGGAAATCCTTCCTGGCTTGGCGCTGCCGCAACGACGACACGCGCGGCCCTACCAAGGGCGGCATCCGCTTCCACCCCGACGCCACCGCCGACGAGGTCGAGACGCTCGCCTTCTGGATGACCTTCAAGTGCGCCGTCATGAACCTGCCCTATGGCGGCGGCAAGGGCGCCGTCCAGGTCGATCCGCGCCAGCTCTCCAAGGCCGAGATCGAACGCCTGTCGCGCGCCTACATCCAGGCCTTCGCCCGCACCGTCGGTCCCGACCGCGACATCCCCGCGCCCGACGTCTACACCAACTCGATGATCATGGGCTGGATGGCAGACGAGTACGCGCAGATCGTCGGCCAGGCGGAGCCGGCCGTCATCACCGGCAAGCCGATCGCGCTCGGCGGCTCGCTCGGCCGCGGCGATGCGACCGCGCGCGGCGGCTACTACCTCGTGCGCCATCTGGCGAGCGATCTCGGCCTCGGCCAGACGCTGCGCGTCGCCGTGCAGGGCTTCGGCAACGCCGGCCAGCACATCGCGCGGCTGCTCGCCGGCGACGGCCACAAGATCGTCGCCGCGACCGACTCCGAAGGCGGCGTCTATGCCGCCGGCGGCCTCGACGTGAACCTGCTGCTGGAAGCCAAGGCGCATGGCCGTTCCGTCGCCTCGACCGCCGGCAAGAGCGGGCACGAGTTCCTGGCCGGCGACGCGCTCGTCGGCGTGGATTGCGACCTCCTGGTGCCGTCGGCGCTGGAGAACATGATCCGCGAGGACAATGCCGGCGAGGTCAAGGCCAAGCTCGTCCTCGAGCTGGCCAACGGCCCGGTCACGCCCGAGGCGGACGAGATCCTGGCGAAGAAGGACGTCATCGTGCTGCCCGACATCCTGGCCAATGCCGGCGGCGTCACGGTCTCCTACTTCGAGTGGGTCCAGAACAAGCAGGGCTACTACTGGACCGAGCGCGAGATCCACGAGCGCCTTCAGGAGATCATGGAGCGGGAAGGCCGCGCCATCTGGAACATCTCCAAGAACAAGGGCATCTCGGTGCGCACGGCGGCCTATGTCCACGCGCTCGGCCGTCTCGCCGAGGCGATCGAGGCCCACGGCACCCAGAGCTTCTTCACGAGCTGAAGCCCCGTCGTCACGCGGCGCGGCGCTTGAAACGAGAACACCCCCATCACGGCCGTGACGGGGGTGTTTTCATGTTCGGCAAGATGCCTCAGGAGAAGGTCAGGGCCCTGTCGTCCGCGCCTTCCCTGATCCGGGTCGGCAGGCCGATGCGGTTCAGGAGATCGAGGAAGGGCCGCGGCGGCAGGTCCTCGATATTGGCCATCTTCTTCACGTCCCACTCGCCGGTGGCGATCAGCATCGCCGCGGCGACCGCCGGCACGCCGGCCGTGTAGGAGATGCCCTGCGAGCCGACCTCCTCGTAGGCTTCCTTGTGGTCGGCGACGTTGTAGATGAAGACCTCGCGTTCCTTGCCGTCCTTCACGCCCCTGACCAGGTCGCCGATGCAGGTCTTGCCGGTGTAGTCGGGCGCGAGCGAGCCGGGATCGGGCAGCACCGCCTTCACCACCTTCAGCGGCACCACCTCCAGCCCCTCGGCCGTCTTCACCGGCTGCTCGGAGAGCAGGCCGAGATTCTTCAGCACCGTGAAGACGTTGATGTAGTGGTCGCCGAAGCCCATCCAGAAGCGCACGTTCGGCACGCCAAGGATCTGCGACAGCGAGTGCACCTCGTCGTGGCCGGTGAGGTACGCCTTCTGCTTGCCGACGACCGGCAGGTCCCATTCCTTGCCGATCTCGAACATCGTGTTCGACGTCCACTGGC
Source organism: Pseudomonadota bacterium (assembly GCA_023419995.1). Lineage (GTDB taxonomy): Bacteria > Pseudomonadota > Alphaproteobacteria > Rhizobiales > Rhizobiaceae > Aerobium. Next base: position 9,219 of record JAEZXF010000542.1, read on the forward strand.
CGTCCTGCCACGACCAGACCTGGCCCGTGAACTCGCGGAAGTTGATCTCGGGGTCGAAGTTGGTGGCGAACCAGCGGCCGTGGCTGCCGGCGTTGATGTCGATGATGTCGATGGACTCGATGCGGTCGAAGAACTCGTCATGCGCGAGCTTGGCGTAGGCGTTGACCATGCCGGGGTCGAAGCCGGCGCCGAGGATGGCGGTGACGCCGGCCTTCTCGACCTCGTCGCGCCGCTTCCACTCGTAGTTGGCGTACCACGGCGGCGTCTCGCAGATCTTCATCGGGTCTTCGTGGATCGCGGTGTCGATATAGGCCGCGCCCGTGGCGACGCAGGCGGAAAGCACCGACATGTTGAGAAAGGCCGAGCCGACATTGATGACGATCCGCGCGCCGGTCCTTTCGATCAGCGCCGTCGTCGCGTCCACATCCATCGCGTCGAGCGCATGGGCTTCGAGCCTGCCGTCCGTCTTCAGCGCGTTCTTCTCGCGCACGGAGGCCACGATCGCCTCGCACTTCGCCAGCGTGCGCGAGGCGATATGGATGTCGCCGAGCACATCGTTGTTCTGTGCGCATTTGTGCGCGACGACCTGCGCCACGCCGCCGGCGCCGATGATGAGGATGTTCTTTTTCATGTCGGCACGGAGCCTCCTTTCAGTTTCGGGTGCTTGCGGAGCCTCACGAGAGGCTTGCCTCGTAGTCCGCGAAGGTGAACTCGCGGACCGTCCTGACCGAGCCGTCCGGCTCGCGGATGGCGATCGACGGCATGCGAACGCCGTTGAACCAGTTTTTCTTGACCATCGTATAACCGGCCGCATCCTGGATGGAGATCCGGTCGCCGGGGCGAAGCGCCTCGGGAAACCGGAAGGTGCCGAACACGTCGCCCGCCAGGCACGACTTGCCGCAGACCATGAACTCGTGCGGCCCGGCGTTCGGCGCCACCTTGGCGCTCTCGCGGTAGATCAGCAGGTCGAGCATGTGCGCCTCGATGGACGAATCGACGATGGCGAGGTGCTTGCCGTTGTAGAGCGTGTCGAGGACGGTCACCTCGAGCGTCGTGCTTCTGGTGATCGCCGCCTCGCCCGGCTCCAGGTAGACCTGCACGCCGAAGCGGTCCGAGAAGCGCTTCAGCCGGTCGCAGAACGCGTCGAGGGGGTAGCCCTCGCCGGTGAAGTGGATGCCGCCGCCGAGGCTGACCCAGTCGACGCGGGACAGGAGCGCGCCGAACTTCTCCTCGATCCGGTCGAGCATGCGGTCGAACAGCGGGAAGTCGGCGTTCTCGCAGTTGTTGTGGATCATGAAGCCGCTGATGCGGTCGAGCACCGGCTCGACCCGCGCCGCGTCCCACTCGCCCAGCCGGCTGAACGGCCGCGCCGGGTCGGCGAGGTCGAAGGTGGAGGACGAGACGCCGGGGTTGAGCCTGATCCCGCGCGCGACGCCCGCCGCCCGGCCGGCGAAGCGGTCGAGCTGGCCGACGGAGTTGAAGATGATCTTGTCGGCATGGGAGATCGCCTCGTCGATCTCGTGGTCGGCCCAGGCCACGCTGTAGGCATGGGTCTCGCCGCCGAACTTCTCGCGCCCGAGCCTGACCTCGTAGAGCGACGACGAGGTTGTGCCGTCCATGTAGTCGCGCATCAGGTCGAACACCGACCAGGTGGCGAAGCATTTCAGCGCCAGCAGCGCCTTCGCGCCGGACTGCGCCCGCACGCGGGCGATGATCTCCATGTTGCGCAGGAGCTTCTGTTTGTCGATCAGGTAGTAGGGCGTCTGGATCATCGGCTTCGCTCGTTCGGGAGAATGGCAAAAAGGCTTCGGCCCGCGAGCCGCCCCTGCCGGAGCTTCCCGCGGTTCCGCGCCTGTCGGTGGTCTATGCCGCTGTCGTGTGGCGGGCGGAAAGGCGCTCCAGCGCCTCCTCGGCCAGCGCGCGGGTCAGCTCCGCCGCGCCCATCTCGCGGCCGAGCCGCGCGGCCTGCCCGGCCCACAGCGACATGAAATCGCTGGAGCCCGCCTTCTCGCTGGCCCCGCGCAGGGGCGCGAGCGCGCCGCCCGCCAGCGGGAAGGCCGGCGCGTCGC
>JAEZXF010000415.1 GCA_023419995.1 Pseudomonadota bacterium
GCGTCGCCTTCGGCGAGACCGAACCCCGCGGCCATTTGCCCGACGAAGGCCTTGATGGCTTCCGCGCCGACATCGACGCCGTGGTCGGCGGCGAGTTCCCGCCAGCGCCCGGCGAGCCGGCGCCGGGTGTCCGCGGATGCGTCCCAGTAGCCCTTGCGGATCGCTTCCACCATGCGCTCCATGAGCTGGGCCTGGGCGGTCGGATTGTGCGCCTCGAAGAAGGCGTCGAGGCCGAGGTCGCGCAGGTCGGCGACATAGGTGTCGAACATGGCCTGCCACTGGTCGGCGCGCACGGTCGAGGGATCGACCACCTGCCAGCCGAACAGGTTGTTGGCCGCGTTGAGCATCTCGAGCGTGCCGGCATATCCCTCGGCCTTCATGCCCTCGATCCAGTGCGGGTTGAGGTAGCGCTCGCGCATCTCGTCCGAGAGGAAGCGGGCGAGCGACGCCGTGGCCGCCGACGCCGGGTCGCGCAGGTCGGAGACGTAGAGCGAGGGTGCCGTGCCATCGAGATGGCGGATCGCCAGCGACAGGCCGCCGAGGAACTCGAAGGGGTGGTCGGTCGAGAGCACGCCGTGCAGGTTGGAGGAGCGCGACATGACGGCGGCCTGCGCGCCCCTCAGCTGTTCGGCGAACAGATTGGCCGCGGGCGTCGCCTCGCCCCAGGCGCGCGCGCCGTAGGCGAAGCGGGTGCCGTCGAGGAAGCGCTCGGCGAGCACGGCGTCGTCGTCCCACGTCGCCGAGGCCAGCGCCATATGCGGCATGCCGCTGCCGTAGCTGCCCGGCGCGTTGGAGAAGATGCGCAAATTCGCCTGTTCCCGCGCCTCCTCCGGCGAGGCGCCGCCCGCCTCCAGCATTGCCGCGACGCGCGCGCTGCCGGCGGCGACGGGATTGTCCTCCTCGTCCAGCGCCGCGATGCGCTCGATCGCGTCGGCGAGCAGCCGCATGAAGCCGTCGAACTGGTCGCGATAGACGCTGGTGACCTGTACGACCACGTCCACCCGCGACCGGCCGAGCTCCTGCGCCGGCACGATCTCCAGGGAGCGGACCCGGCCGCCCTCGTCCCATACCGGACGCAGGCCCAGCGCATGCAGCACCTGCGCCTCCGTGACGCCGAGGTGACGGATGGCTTCCGACGACCACAGGCTGAAGGCGACCTTGCGCGGGAACGCCCCGCCATTGTCGTCGCGGAACGCCGCCACGAGCTGGCCGAAGGCCTCGCCGCCCGTCTCGTAGGCGGCGCGCGTCGGGATGCGGTCCGCCTCGAAGGCGAAGAGGTTCCGGCCGCTCCCGACGTCGGGATTGCGGATCGGGTCGCCGCCGGCGCCGGGCGCGACGAAGCGGCCTTCGAGCCCGGCCAGCAGCGCCTCGATCTCGCCGGGGTCGGCGAGACCGGCGTCGAGCGCATCGGCCCGTTGGAGAAGCGCGCGCAGCGGCGCCTCGAGCGCAGACCGGTCGGCGCCCTCGCGCAGGTATCGCCGGAGGGTCGCGAACGGCGCGGTCTCGCCGAGCGCGGCGAAGTCGCCGGCGAACAGCTCGTCCGCTCCGGTTCCGGCCAGCTCGTAGAACGGCCGGCCGAGCTGCTGCATGACGGTCGCCAGCCGGTGATCGGGGTCGGCGGCCTTTCCGAAGGTGTGCAAGCCCAGCGGCATGGCGGTTCGGGCGAGCTCATGCAGGTGGTCGTGCAGGCGCGGCAGGAAGTCCGCAAAGCCGGCGCGCACCGCCGTGTCCGTCCAGCCGAGGTCGGCGTGCATGCCAGCCGCGATCGAGGCTTCGGCGATCTCGCCCTCGATGCGCTCGCGCACGGCCCCCTCGTCGAGCTGGCCGTGCTCGTGGATCAGCTGGTGGATGTCGCGCAGCTCGTCATAGAGGCCGGACGGCGCGAAGGGCGGCGTCTGGTGGCTGATGGTCACCGCGCGGCCGCGCCGGCGCGCCTGCAGCGCCTCGCCGACATTGTCCTGAATGTAGGGATAGAACACCGGCACGTCGCCGACCGCCAGGAACGGGTCGTTCCCGGCAGAGAGGCCGCGGTCCTTGCCCGGCAGCCATTCCTGCGTGCCGTGCGTGCCGAGATGGACGATGGCGTCGACGCCGGCCGTCTCGCGCAGGAAGAGATAGGCGGCCATGTAGAGATGGTCGGGCGGCGCGGCCGTGTCGTGATAGTGCGCACCGGGGGTCTCGCCCCGCGGCATCTGGGGCAGGACGACGAGCTTGCCCCGCTTCAGCCGCGGGATGACGAAGCTCGGCACGCCCGCGACCTCGCGGACGGCCCAGTGCCGCGCCGGCGCGCCGGCATGGGCGAAGGCGTGGCGTGCGGCGGGCGGCAGCGAGGCCAGCCAGAGCTCGTAGTCGGCGACGGGGAAGGCTTCGGCGAGGTCGCGCTCGAGAAGCTCCTCGAGCGGCAGCGTGCGGTAGAGCCCGCCGAGCATGGCCTGGCCCGCCTCGATCATCTCGTTCCCGGTGAGCGGCGGCACGTCGTAGCCGGCCTGCGCGAGCCGCGCCGCGATGGCCTCGATGCTCGCCGGCACGTTGAGATTGGATGCGGCAAGGTTCTTCTCGCCGGCCGGGTAGTTCCAGAACATCAGCGCCAGATGCTTTTTCCCCGCCGCCTTTCGGCGCAACGCGGCGAGGCGCCCGAGCTTGCCGACCAGCGCGTCGACCTGCGCCGGCAGCGGCACCTCGGCGCCGTCCTCGACCGCGGTCAGCACGATCGGGTCGATCATGCCCCAGCCTTCCGGCCCGGCGAGGAAGACGGCGGCCGTGCGCGCCGGGATGCCGGAAGCGGCGGCGGCCCAATCGCGGCGCCCGCCCTCGCGAAAGCCGACGGTCTGGATCACCGGGATGTCGAGGTCGAGGAACTCGGCGCTGCGGGCCTTGCCGTTCTGCATGTGGGTGAGGTTGACGAGCGCATCGAGTCGCGCCGGGCGGACGGCGTTCGCCAGCCCCTGCGGGTCCGCGCCGTCGAACCAGAAGACGACGGGCAGCAGGCCGGCCGCCTCGCTTTGCGCCACCAGCGTCTCGAGGAGCGTCGTCTGCAGGGTGCCGACGGCGCCGGAATGCGCCACGAAGCCGACGCGGCCGGCGCCGTCCGCCCAGCGCCGTCCGCCCCAGGCGAGATAGGCCTCTACGGTCTCGAACACGCGCGGCGCCTCGGGATGCCAGAAGCCGGTCGTGGGCAGGCGCTCGGCCGGGGGCAGCGCCGAGAGGTCGCCGCCGCCGGTCAGGGCGCGCACGGCGGCGAAGAAGCCGCGCAGATTCGCCTCGCCGCCGCCGGCATAATAGCCGACCAGGGCCATCGCCTCGGCACGCCCGAGCCCGTGCCATGCGGGCGGACCGCCGCCGACGACGATGCTCGGCACGCCCGATGCGGCCAGCCGCTCGCCGAGGGTCGCCTCGACCACGGCGCGGTCGTTCGGCCGCGGCACGTCGAGGACGACGAGGTCGGCGCCGGCAAGCCACGCCTCGGGCGAGGTGCCGGCGGTCTCGACGTCGACGCTGTCGAGCGCGATTCCCGCCGCGTCGGCCATCGGCCGCATGGCGCGGAACTTCTCGGGAAGCACGAAGCTGCTGGTGAGGACGCGGACGACGGGCCGGGGCGTGCCCGGCGGCTCCTGCGCGAGGGCCGGCTGCACCAGGAACGCCAGGGCGAGAACGAGGAGGACGGCCGCGCGCATGGCTAGAACCTGGCCTTCAGGCCGATAAAGTAGCGCCGCCCCTCGTCGGCGAAGGCATAGTCGCCGTTCTCGTCGGCGAGGCGCACGTCGGTCACGTTCTCTATGCCGACCTGCAGGGCCACATTCTCGTTGAACTCGTAGCTCGCGAACACGGAGAGCATCGTGTAGCCGGGCTGCCGGCCCGAGGCCGTCGTCGTCCTCTGCGCGCCGACGTGGTTGACGCGCAGCGACGTGGTGAGGCTCTCCAACGGCGACCATGCCAGCGTCGCGTTCGCCGCGTGGCGCGAACGGTTGGCGAGCCGTTGGCCGGTCGTCCGGTCAACCGGATCGAGATAGGTGTAGTTGGCGTCGAGCCGCATGTTCCACGGCAGCTCGACGCCGCCGCCGAGCTCGATGCCGCGGATGCGCGCGCGATCGACGTTCACGTAGGTCCAGGTGGCTCCGGGAGCGCCGCCGCAGAGGACGACGCAGACCGTCTGGATCAGGTTGTCGAGATCGTTCTGGAAGGCCATGGCGCGCGCCGACCAGATCCCCTCCCGGTACTCCAGCCCGGCCTCGAAGGACAGGTTGGTCTCGGGCTTGAGGTCGGGATTGCCGACGATGGTGAAGCGCCCGCCACCGGCGATCGCCGCGTAGTCCGGCGAGAGCTGCTTGAGCGTGGGGGCCTTGAAGCCGGTGCCGACGCCCGCCTTGAAGGTCAGCGCCTCGTTGAAATGGTGCAGCAGGTAGGCGCGCGGGCTCGCATGCCAGCCGAAATCCTGATGATGGTCGAAGCGGCCCCCGACCACGAGTTCCCAGCGGTCGCCGAACAGGATCTCGTCCTGGACGAAGGCCGCGTAGTGCGTCTGTTCGGCGCGGCCGGCGGGGTTGACGGTCGGGTCGTCCAGCCGCTCGTGCCGCACCTCGCCGCCGAGGGTGAGCTTGTGCCCCTCGAACGGAGAGAAGCTCACCTGCCCGTCACCGGCCGTATCGACGAAGCGGTGCGGACCGGAGGGCCGCGCGCCGTCGCTGCGGCGGTTCTCGCGGTCGAGGATCGAGCCGTAGAGGCGGAGCCGGGTCGTTCCCCAATCCCACTGACCCTCGTGCGACAGCGAAACGCGCTGGCGCCATATGTCGTCCTCGGAGCGGTAGAAGGCGGGGAACGGCCCCGTGCCCTGCATCTCCATCCAGCGCTCCTCGAAGCCGGCGCCGTAGGACAGGTCTAGACGCTGGCGCTCGTCGGGCGTCCAGGTCAGGGTCGCGTTGCCCATGAACGCCTTCTCGTCGCCCGCGGACGAGACGCGCGGGTCGGCCGGCGAGGTCAGCTCGGTCCGTCCCTTGAACGCCCCCCAGACGTTCAGCCCCAGCACGCCCGGGATGAGCGGGCCGCCCGCATAGCCGGAAAAATTGTAGCCGCTGCCGCCGAACCCGTGCCCGGTGAGAAGCCCGTGGGTCGAGAACGAGCCGCGCCATTCGTCGGTCGACCGCCTGGTGATGATGTTGACCACCCCGCCCAGCGCCTCCGAGCCGTAGAGCGAGGACATCGGCCCGCGAACCACCTCGATGCGCTCGATGGCTTCGGCCGGCACCCAGCCGAGCTCGTAGTCGGAATGGGCGATGGCCGAGGCCGAATTGCTGACGCGCATGCCGTCGACCAGCACCAGGCTGTGGTCGGGCTGCATGCCGCGGATGGAGATGCCGCGCCGCCCGAGGC
>JAEZXF010000161.1 GCA_023419995.1 Pseudomonadota bacterium
GCGTCCACAACGACGGCACTTCAGCCGGCCATCCGAAAGACGCCAGCTCCAGCCAAACCCACAATCGGGGCATCCAGACATCGCCAAATCCTCAAGGGTTCGGTCCAGATTGGATAGGCATTACCAATAATTAAATCGTCACTACGTCCTAGGCTTCCTCGCCGAAGCGCGCGGCGATCAGCGCCTCGAGCGCGTCCATCAGGGCCAGAGCCTGCGGGCCGCGCGCGGTGACGGCGATGGAGCAGCCGGGGCTGGCGGCCAGCATCATCAGCCCCATGATCGAGGTGCCGCCGACGCTCATGCCGTCCTTCTCGACCACCACCGTGGCGTCGTACTCGCCGACCAGCTGGACGAAGCGAGCCGAGGCGCGGGCATGCAGCCCCCGCTTGTTGACGATGGTGAGTTCCTTGCTGACCGCGCCGTCGCTGCCACTCATTTTCCGCTGAGCACCTGGCTTGCCACGTTGATGTACTTGCGCCCGGCGGCCTGCGCCTCCTGGAGCGAGGCCGCCATGTCGTCGCGGCTGCGCACGCTCGACAGCTTGATCAGCATCGGCAGGTTGACGCCGGCAACCACCTCGACCTTGCCGGCCACCATGACCGAGATGGCGAGGTTGGACGGCGTGCCGCCTAACATGTCGGTCAGGATGATGACGCCGGTGCCGGTGTCGGCGCGCGCCACGGCGTCGACGATGTCGGCGCGGCGGCGCTCCATGTCGTCGTCGGCGCCGATGCAGACGGTCTCGAAATGCGCCTGCGGCCCGACCACGTGCTCGACCGCGAGGCGGAACTCCTCGGCCAGCCGGCCGTGCGTGACGAGGACGAGGCCGATCATGCAGCGCGCCGGCGTTTCAGACGCGACAGGGCCACGCGGGCGGATTCCGGGAAACAGGGGGCCGGCGAGACGTCGCACTCCGCACTTTCGGAACCGGTCATTGCTTTCCCTATGACATGCATTTCGTCGGCTTCGCCATGAACCGCCCGGAAGGGGCCGGTTCGAGGGAGCGCTATCTTGTCAGCGACTGGGCCATTGACAAGCCCAAAAATGCCCGCATCGGGGCCAAATTGCCGCACTTATGGGCAAGGTGCCGTCAAAGCGACACACCGGCCTCCGGGTCCAGCCATGCGGCGAGCGCCCGGACCGCCGCGGCGGTGCCGCCTTCGGCGCGGGCGAGGGCGGGCAGGGCGAGGCCGTGCACGGTCTCGACGGCGCCTTCGGCGGCGATGCGCGGCGCCTCGACGCGCGGCACCAGCCGCACCACCCGGTCGATCACCGCCCGCGGCTCGTGCGGGCGGCGCACCGGGCCGAGGCCCCTGATCTCGGCCAGCCCGGCGATCGCGGCGGGCACCTCGGCGACGAGCCGGCCGGCGACGGCCCTCAGCCACACCCCGTCGTCGGCGACCAGCGCGGCGAAGCGGCCGCGCACGGAGAAATGCTCGACCAAAGCGAGGGCGAGCGACGTCTTGCCGGCGCCGGAGGGGCCGAGGATCATCACGCCGGCCGCGCCGGCGACCACGACCGTCGCATGGAGGTTGACGAAGCCCGCCATCGGCCCGGCCTTCAGTCCTGCGCGGGGAAGGTGGCGACGAAGCGCGCGCCCTGGAACTCGCCCGGCTTGGCGCCGGCGATGTTCTCGGCCGTCAGGCGGCCGCCATGCGCCTCGACGATCTGGCGGCTGATCGACAGGCCGAGCCCCGAATTCTGGCCGAAGGCCTCGCCTGCCGGGCGGTCGGTGTAGAAGCGCTCGAAGATGCGCTCGATGTCCTCGACGCGGATGCCTGGGCCGTTGTCGTCGACGGTGACGACGACGTGGCGCGGCGTGCGCGCGAGCGTGATGAGGATGCGGCCCTTGTCCTCCGGGACGAAGGAGCGGGCGTTCTCGATCAGGTTGGTCAGCACCTGGCCGAGGCGCAGGTCGTGACCCGGCACGATGTAGCCGCGGCCGGACTGGCCCTTGCTCGCGGTGCGCACCTGGATGTCGACGGCCTTGCGCCCGCGGCCGGCATCGCGCGAGGCGTCGGCGATCTCGGTGGCGAGCTTGAGGAGGTCGACGCGCCCGGCATCCTCGCGGGCGAGCTCGGCGTCGAGGCGCGAGGCGTCGGAGATGTCGGTGATGAGCCGGTCGAGGCGGCGCACGTCGTGCTGGATCACTTCCATCAGCCGGTCGCGCGAGGTCGGATTCTTGGCCAGCGGCAGGGTCTCGACCGCGCTGCGCAGCGAGGTCAGCGGGTTCTTCAGCTCGTGCGACACGTCGGCGGCGAAGCTCTCGATCGCCTCGATGCGGGCATAGAGCGCGTTGGTCATGTCGCGCAGCGCCACCGACAGGTTGCCGATCTCGTCCTGGCGGTCGGAGAAATCGGGGATCTCCTCGCGGCTCTTGACGCCGCGCCGCACCCGGACCGCGGCGGCGGCCAGCCGGCGCAGCGGGTTGGCGATGGTCGAGGCCATCAGCATCGACAGGATCGCGGTGACGATGGCGGCGACGGCGAAGACTCGCAGGATCGCCCGGCGCTCGGCCGCGACGATCTTGTCGATGTCGCCGCCCTGGGTCGACAGCATCAGCGCGCCGAGCACGGCGCGATAGCGCTGGATCGGCACGGCGACGGAGACGATCTGCTCACCCTGCTCGGTGATGCGCACCAGCGTCGCGGTGCTGCCCTGCAGCGCGCTCATCACCTCGGGAAAGGCGGTGCCGCTGCCGCCGGGCGGCTCGCGGTAGATCGGCAGGTCCGACGGGGCGAACAGGCCGACGAGGAGCTTCTCCACCCGCTTGAGGATGCCGGGGTCCTCCTCCTGCGCCACCGGCGGCAGGTTGTAGCGCAGGATCTGGCCGCGCGAGTAGAGCGCACGCGAATCGAGCAGCAGCGAGGCGTCGCGGTCGAAGATGCGGCCGCGCGTGTCGGTGGGCGAGAGCAGCCGCCGCAGCACCGGCGCGACGCGCTCGGGATTGATCGGGAAATGCAGGCTGTCGAACTGGCCGCTGTCGGGCGGCAGGCTCTCGCCGGCCTGCAGCTCGAGCAGCTTCTCCGGGTCGATGGTGATGGCGTCGGTCTCGACCGTGGCCGAGGCGGCGATGGCGCTGGCGATGATCTCGCCCTGGGTGCGCAGGCTGTCGATGCGGGCCTGCACCAGCCCGTCGCGGAACTGGTTGATGTAGAGGATGCCCACCACCATCATGCACAGCCCGGCGAGGTTGATCACCAGGATGCGCCGGGTCAGGCTGGAGAAGACGTAATGGCCGAGGACGCGGCGCACCGACACGAACAGCCGCGACAGGGGGCGCGGCGCGCCCGCGCCGCTCGCCGGTCCCGCCGCCGCCACATCGGTCTTGATGTCGGACGCCATACGCTGCCTCGGGGTGCTTCCTGCGGCGCTTACGCCTCGCGGAAGCGGTATCCTACCCCATAAAGCGTCTCGATCATGTCGAAATCGTCGTCGACCGCCTTGAATTTCTTGCGCAGCCGCTTGATGTGGCTGTCGATGGTGCGGTCGTCGACATAGACCTGCTCGTCATAGGCCGAGTCCATCAGCGCGTCGCGGCTCTTGACGACGCCGGGGCGCTGCGCCAGCGAATGCAGGATCAGGAACTCGGTCACGGTCAGCACCACGGGCTCGCCCTTCCAGGTGCAGGTGTGGCGCTCCTGGTCCATGACGAGCTGGCCACGCTCCAGCGACTTGGCCTGCTGGCCCGGGGCCTTGGCGCCGGCCTCGCGGGCATTGGCGCGGCGCAGCACGGCGCGCACCCGCTCGACGAGAAGGCGCTGCGAGAACGGCTTGCGGATGAAGTCGTCGGCGCCCATCTTGAGGCCGAAAAGCTCGTCGATCTCGTCGTCCTTCGAGGTGAGGAAGATCACCGGCATGTCGCTCTTCTGGCGCAGGCGGCGCAGGAGCTCCATGCCGTCCATGCGCGGCATCTTGATGTCGAAGATGGCGAGGTTGGGCGGCCGCGCGGCCAGCCCCTCGAGCGCGGAGGCTCCGTCGGTGTAGGTTTCCACCCGGTAGCCCTCCGATTCCAGCGCGATCGAAACGGACGTGAGGATGTTGCGGTCGTCATCGACCAGCGCGATCGTTGCCATGTCAGACGGCTCCCTCATGAGCTGGCGTCCCTTCCTGCTGCACGAAGGGGCCATAAGCGGACAAATTGGGTACAAATTGTGGCAAGCGGCTTGTCTCCGTTCCGTGCGGCGGGCCGGCGCGCCTTCCGCCGCCATGCCCGCC
>JAEZXF010000163.1 GCA_023419995.1 Pseudomonadota bacterium
GCGTCCACAACGACGGCACTTCAGCCGGCCATCCGAAAGACGCCAGCTCCAGCCAAACCCACAATCGGGGCATCCAGACATCGCCAAATCCTCAAGGGTTCGGTCCAGATTGGATAGGCATTACCAAAGATAAACGGACCCTGACCGAACGAGATACTTGCCGGGCGGGGGAAGTTTCGCACTGCCGCCGTCATGCTGCTGCGGCATTCCCGCAGTGCCGCGGTGAGCCGTTTCCCACGATACGTCGAGCGATACATTAAGCGATACGGTGCGCGTCGAATCCACCTGGAAACTCCCTTGCAGGAAGTCGCAGGGAATGATTTTCTCAGGCGGATCAAATGCTTGGCGGAATTGAGTCTGCCAGGAACTGGCGGAGAGGGAGGGATTCGAACCCCCGATGCCCTTGCGAGCATGCCGCATTTCGAGTGCGGTGCATTCAACCACTCTGCCACCTCTCCGGGCCTGCGAAGACATTCACAAGCCGGCTGGGCGAACGTGGTTGGGATCGCCGTCTGCTGCCGGTTTGCTGCCGAATGTCTCTGGCCGCGCGCTTCTCTAGCGCCAACGGTGGGGCTTCGTCAACGCGGGAAACGGCATCTTCCCGCATTCCGGCAACCTGCCTATTGCGCCTCGGGCCGCGGCGGCATGTCGTAGCCCGGCACCGGGTCGAAGGTGGGCTCCAGCACGTTCATCAGCCGAGCGAACGACACGAACGTCGCCCGCGCTTCCTCGACGGTGGCCTCGCCGGCGTAGACCGCCAGGCAGAGGCGGCGCACATGCTCGCGGATCGGGCCGCGCCGGGCGGGCGGCCACTCCTCGAGAAACTCGAGGAGGTCCTCGATCGTGCACAGATCGCGCGGGCCCCGCGCGCATGTGAAGACAGTGACCGGCAACCGCAGAGTGGCCATCGAACTCCTCCCGAAAGCTCTTCCCGAAGTGGAACCCACCTCAACGCGCGGCCGAGGCGTTGGTTGCCTCGGCGGGGGCGCGGCGATGCCGTGTCGCGAGTGATCCGCGCCGCCGTAGGCAGGATGTGTTTTCCGCCGCCCCAACGCGCATGCCTTCGCACGATTCACCCAGGCAGCCGCGATCACGGGAGAGGGGCCTGCCCCTGCCACGTGCCGCCGCATGATCCTGGCCGGTCCTGCCCGCGGAGCTATGCCCAAGGGAACCGCTAGGCCCGACGCTTTCGGGAGGGCCGCAGCGCCGGATTGCGCCATGGCTGCAATCCCGCCGCCGGCCCGACTCGCTATCGTCATCTTTCCGTGCGACAGTTGTCCATCGCCAGCCACTGAAACGGGCGCTGACGGCAGTCTGCCATCGATGACGCATTCGCCCCCAACCTCCTGGAAGGGAGGCAGCCATGGTCAATGCACCCCATACGAAAGGCGTCTTCTACCCGCACGAGGTGTCGGAGATGCGCGAGGAGCTGGTGCGCGGCGACGTTCCGGCGGAAACGCCCGCTGAGCGCGAGGACCGCGCGGCCGTGATCCTCCGGAAGCGGGATGACGAGAAGTCCACCGGCTGACCCCGGAACCTTCGGGACCGGCCTGTCGATCACTTTTCCCATGCGGCGGAACAAGCGCTGCGGCGCGCTGTTCGGCGTGTCGGAGCGAATGGTCGCTTCATCGTCATGGGAGAGCGTCATGCCGAACCAGAACCAGAACAAAGAGCGCCAGAGCCGGCAGCAGGACGATCGCACGAGGCAGGGCCAGCAGCGGGACCAGCAGGGCCAGCAGAAGCACGCCCAGCAGAAACAGGATGAGCAGAAGCGGGACCGCGACGGCGGCAACGACGGCCGGCAGAGCGATCGGCGCTGAGGTTCTGCGACAGACGACAGTCGAGGCCCGTTGCAGCGATGCAGCGGGCCTTCTCCTCGTAGGGCGGCGGCGTGGCAGGGTCGCCGGCCGGCAGACCGTGGGCAAGCCGCTGGGTGCCGTCCTGATGGGGCTCAACCGATCCGGCGCTCGCCGTCGGCGCGGCGTTGCAGAACCTGCATCGGGGCAGGGAACGGTCGGCGACGGGACAGGACACCCATGCATCGCAACCGTGCTGCCTGCAACGAGCAGGTGATTAGCCGCGCGCCTTCGTCCGTGACGCCGGGATCAGCATGTCCCTTCGACGGCGCAGGCCTGCGATATGCCGGTGAACACGGAGCAGGGCGCCCGCTTCACCCAGGACTTCACCCCGTTCGCATCCGTCTGGCATTCGTAGGTGACGTCCTGCCAGCAGACCATCGCGCCGTCGCCGTGGTAGTTGAGGCGCACGCCGTCCGTCGCTTCCTTGGTGAAGTAGGCGCAGGATCTCGGAAGCGTCGCGTCGCCCGCGTCGGCATGCCCTTCGTTCGCCGGCGGCTCGGAGGATGGCGGCTCCCCGCCCTGCTGGCTGCCTTCGCCCTCCATCTGCGCCACGACCGCGGCGCCGCAGGCCTCGACGGCGGCTTCGCGGTAGAGCGGGACGTCGCCCCAATAGCCGCCGGTGCTGGCGCAGGTCTTCTTCGCATCCCGGTAGAGCTCCAGCCGCATGTCGCACTGGCCGGCGGCGTGGGCCGGCAGAGCCGCCGAAGCGAGCTGGAGCAGGACGGCCGCGAGAACGATCCTCCGCATCAGCCGCACACGTCCCGTCGCGCCTGCCGGGCGCGGTCGATCGCCCTGTCGAGCTCGTCAAGAACATCCTGCAACGATTGC
>JAEZXF010000262.1 GCA_023419995.1 Pseudomonadota bacterium
GCGCCGGCGACGTCGCCGGCGAGGTAGCCGAGAAGCCCGTCCGCCGCGGCGCGGTCGGCCTCGTCGAGCGCCAGGCCGGCGAGGCTGACCTCCACCGTCGTGGGATTGCCGCCGCTCATCGCGTAGATCATCAGCGCGTCGAAGTTGCGCCGCTCGGAGAATTCCGAGGCGCGGGCGCCGCGGAAGCGGCCGTCGATCAGCTCCAGCAGCTTCTTCTGCATCGGCAGGGCGGCATGGTCGCCGCCGGCGATCCGGTCCTGCACCAGCTCGAGCGAGCGCACCATCTGGTAGGGCTGCAGGCCGGCGGGCGCACTGGCAAGGTCCTCGGCCTGCGCGCCGAACGACCCCAGCATGGCGAGCGCAACGCCGCGCAGCGCGATGCCGACCGGAGCGACGGACGCCCGGATACATCCGGGCCGCCGCTTCATCGTCCTGTCTTCATGCAGTTCCGGACGGAAAAGCGCCTCACACTTCTCCTGGAACTGCTCCGGCGTTTTCATCCCCCCGTCTCCAGGAAGATCTCGATGCGACGGTTGGAATCGGCGAGGGGATCGTCGGCGATCTTCAGCTCGCGGTCGGCGAAGCCCGCCACTTCCTTGACCCGGGTCTCGTCCATGCCGGCCCGGACCAGCATGTAATAGGCCGAGTGGGCGCGCGCCGTCGAAAGCCGCCAGTTGTCGTAGCTGGCGTTGCGGAACGGGCGGCCGTCGGTGTGGCCGTTGATCCGGATCCTGCCGGTGTGCTCGTTCAGCGTGTGGCTGATCTTCTCCATCGCCCGGACGAGCTCGCCCTTGGGCACGGCGGAGCCGACCTCGAACATGCCGTAGTTCAGCTCGTCGGTGACCGAGATCATCACGCCGTCCATGCGGGTGGTGACGCTGATGGCGCGGTTGAGCTCGGAATCGCGGCCGAAGGCGTCGGCGATCTCCTGGCGGATCGCCTCGGCGACCTGCTGCGTGCGCGCCGAGACCCGGGGCTCGGCCGCCTCCGCATCGGTGTCGTCTGCGGGCGCGTCTTCGGCAGCGACCGCCTGCCGGGCTTCCGCCGTCGCGGCCTGGTCCCCGGCCGTCTCCTGCTCCGTCGCCTCGGGGGCGTCCTGCTGCTGCCGGAAGACGTTGAGCTCGGAATCGTCCGAGCCCGCGACCTCCTGCGACCAGAAGTCCGGTGCGAAGGGGTCGCGGTAGGATTCGCCACCCTGTGCGCCGGTGGCGGGGCCCGAGGTCTGCGCGCCGCCGTCGCCCTTGGCGGAGACGTTCTGCAGCGTCGAGGTCTGCGCGGCGATCTCGGCGAGGACGGCGTAGGGATCGGAGAACAGGTGCTGGTCGGAGGTCTTGCGCGTGTCGTCGTGGTCGGCCGACCGGTAGTTCGCGGCGCGCGACTGGGAGGTTTCCTCCTCCTTCTGCGTCTCCGAGCTTTCGGACGGCTTCTCCGCCGGCGTCGCCTCGCCCGGATCGTCGAGGCCCTTCTGGCTCGGCGCGGAATCGACCAGCGTCATCGGGTTGAAGTAACTGGCGATCGCCGCCTTCGTCTGCTCGTCGGTGGCGTTCATCAGCCACATGACGAGGAAGAAGCACATCATCGCCGTCATGAAGTCGGCGAAGGCGATCTTCCAGACGCCGCCGTGGTGGCCTTCCTCGTGGTCGCCGCCGCCGCGCCGGACGATGACGATCTCGCGCTTGCCTTCCTCTGTGTCGAATGCGCTCATGCCAATGTCTCCGAGAGCGCGAGCGACCATTCCGCGAGGCGGGTCTCATAGACGCTGTCGTCTATCGAGACCGAGAGGTCGAAGTCCGGGCTTTCCATGAAGTCGAGCTGGTTGGCGTGCTCGGGCAGCTTCTCTTTCAGCGTCTCGAAGAGAGGCAGGTTGCCGCGCACGCGGATGCGGATCGCCTCGCTGTCCTGAAGCGCCTCGCGGATCAGGCCGGAGAGGCGCTCGATGGAGCGGTCGCGGATGTCGTCGGTGAGGACGCTGCCGAGGATGCGCGCGGCGACCGCGCTGGTCAGCTCGACGATGCGCCCCTCCATCTCCTGGAAGCGGATCAGGATCTTCTTGCCGGCCGCGTCGCCGATGCGTTTCTGCAGCTCGCCCATCTCCTCGGCGTGGCGTTCCTTCTCCTGGCGCAGCGCCTCCTCATGCTCCTGCGCCAGCCGCTCGGACAACGCCGCCTCGGCCTGCGCCACCGCTTCGGCCACGGCCTCGGCGACGATCGCGTCGACGTCCACCGGCTCGGCCGCCGGCATCGGCGGGAAATCCGGCAGGTCGACCGAGGGCATGGCAAAGTCCGCCGGCGCGGAGAACGGCTCCGCCGCGAAGGCCGGGCTTTCCCCGAAATCCTTGAGAGCGTTGGCCAGCGACAGGCTCGGCATCAGGCGGCGACCTCATGCAGCTCGTCGGGCTTGGCCCACTTGCGCAGGATCATCGCGGTGCGTTCCTCGTTCAGGTCGACCATCTGCGCCAGCCTGTCCTGCGGCGCCGGCTTGATCTTGAAGCGGATGTCGTCGGCCATGTGGTCGGGGAACGGCCCGCCGAACGGGCTCATGCCGTCGGCGTCGCCGGCAAGCGGGTCCGGAAGCTGCATGGCGTCGAGCGGGTTCGGCAGCGAAAGCTGGATGTCGCCGAAGTTCATGTCGTCGGCAGCGCCGCCCTTGCCGGTCACGGCCGCCACCATCGGACGCAGGCCGAACCACGAGACGAGGAACACGACGACGATGAACGCCAGCGCGTTGATCATCGTGCCGGTATGGCGGCCGGCGGCCTCGAGGAAGCCGGGGCCGGCCATCTCGACGCCCTCCATGCCCTCGATGAACTCGACCGACGACACGTTGATGACGTCGCCGCGCGCGGTGTCGAAGCCGGCGGCCGACGACACCATCTTCTCGATCTCGGCGATGCGCTCGGCGATGCGCTCCGGCGTCGCGTCGGCGCCCAGCACCGCGGCCAGACGCTCGCGGTTGACGACGACGGCGATGGACAGGCGCGACACCGAATAGCCGTTGCTGACGGTAGCGATGCGCTTGGTGTTCAGCTCGTAGTTGGTGGTTTCCTCGCGGCGCTCGCGTTGCTCGGACGAGGCGGGGCCCTCGGTGGCGGCGACGTCCTCCTCGGGCAGGTTCTGCTGCACCGTGGTCGGCGGCGCGGCCTGGCGCTGGTTGGCCTGGTCGGAGGCGCGCACGACCTGGACGGAGCGCTCGACCCGCGACTCGGGGTCGAAGATCGTCTCCTCGGTCTGGCGCATGTCGGTGTTGACCTCGGCCTTGACGCTGGCGCGGAAGTTCTCGTGGCCGAGATAGGGCGCGAGCGCCCGGCGGATGTTGTCCTCGATCTGGCCCTCGACCGTGCGCTCGAGGGTCATCGAGCGGGCGGCGTTGTTGTTGTTCGGGTCGTCGCCGGCGGCGAGCAGTTCGCCCGAGGCGTCGAGGACGGTGACCTTGTCCGGGTTGAGGCGCGGCACCGCCGCCGCCACGAGGTGGCGGATGGCGAGCGCGGCCTTCACGCCGTCGGTGCCGGTGGCGCGGACGACGACGGAGGCGGTCGGCGCCTGCTCCTCGCGGCGGAAGGAGGCCCGCTCGGGCATGACGATGTGCACGCGCGCCGACTTGATGCCGGCCATGGACTGGATGGTGCGGGCGATCTCGCCCTCAAGGGCGCGCACCCGCGTCACTTCCTGCATGAAGGAGGTCAGGCCGAAGGAGCCGACATTGTCGAAGAGCTCGTAGCCGGCGTTGCTCGACGTCGGCAGCCCGCGCTCGGCGAGGATCATGCGCGCCTGGCCGGTGCGGCCGGTCGGGACCATCACCGACGTGCCGTCGCTCGACACGTCGTAGCGGATGCCGGACTCCGACAGGACCATGCCGATCTGGCCGACGTCGTTGCGGTCGAGGCCGACATAGAGCGTTTCGTAGGCCGGACGGTTCAGCCATATCGACGCGGTCAGGATGACCGCGATCACGATGGCTGCCGCCCCGCCCATCATGGCGAGGCGCTTGGGGCCCAGGCTGCGGAGATTGTCGAGGATGGACTTGATCTGCTCAGGCAAAGCTTCATGCTCCGGGAATACAGGCGGCCAGAATAGGCGGCGAAGCTTGCGCGAAAATGGCATCAGGCCGCGCGGCAAGCCGGCGGCCCGATCGAAGGAAGGCGGGGAGGGCGGTCCCCGCCCCCGTCACGCCTAGTTCTGGAACAGGAGCAGGATGTTCTGCGCGTTCGAGTTGGCGATCGACAGCGACTGGATGCCGAGCTGCTGCTGGACCTGGAGCGCCTGGAGGCGGGTGGATTCGCGGTTCATGTCGGCGTCGACGAGCTGGCCGACGCCGCGGTCGATCGAGTCCATCAGCTTCGAGGTGTATTCCTTCTGGATGTCGATGCGTCGCTTGATGGCGCCGATGGCGGTCGCCGCCTCGGTCATCTCGGCGAGCGTGACGTCGACCACCGTCAGCATCTGGCGGATCTGGTCGTCGGAGAACCCGACCACGTCGAGCGTGTCGACGGAGTAGCCGTCGGTGGCCGCCAGCGTGCCGGGCGCAGCGTCGACGGCGGTGTTGTCGCGCTCGCCGGTGGTGCCCAGCCGCAGCCCTTCGAGAATGCCCATCGTCGTGTTGGTCGTCGCGGCCTCGTCGTAGAGCTTGATGCTGTCGACGTCGATGTCGATGGAGCCGAGCAGGATTGCGCCGGTCTGGTCGCGAGTGAAGGCGGAGATGATCTTGTCCTCGGAGAGGCCGTCGACATAGAGCCAGTTGACGCCGGAGAAGTTGGCGGTGCGCGCCGTCGAGCGGAGCTGCGACTGGTAGGCGCTGATCTCTGCCTGGATCTTCTCCTTGTTGTCCTCGCTCATGCCGATGGCGGCGAGGACCTTCTGCTTGATCTCGTCGACCAGCGTCAGCGCGTTCTCCATCGAGGTGTAGGCGGTGTCGATGCGGCTGGCACCGAGGCCGAGCGCGTCCTGGACGGTCGAGAGCACCTGGTTGTCGGAGCGCATCGTCGTGGCGATCGACCAGTACGCCGCGTTGTCCTTGGCCTCGGCGACGCGGAAGCCGGTCGAGATGCGCTGCTGCACCACGGAGAGGTTCCGGTTGGTCGCGGCCAGCGCCTGGAGGGCTGTCATTGCGGACGGGTTGGTGTTGATGCTCGACACGAAGAGGCCTCTTCCGATTGACTGCTGTAACCAGGGGTTAACCATAACTAGGAGTTTATGGTTAACCGGCAGTTAAGCGGTCGTCGGAAGCCCAACGGGAAACGCCGCGCCCCTTGCGGGGCGCGGTGCTCGGTGTTCGGACCGTGGGGGCCGTGCCTGTCTTCGCCTTCGCGCCGGGTCGGCGCGAGAGGTTAGCTGCGGAACAGCGACAGGATGTTCTGGGTGTTGGAGTTGGCGATCGACAGAGCCTGGATGCCGAGCTGCTGCTGGACCTGAAGGGCCGACAGGCGCGACGATTCCTTGTTCATGTCGGCGTCGACGAGCTGGCCGATGCCGCGGTCGATGGCGTCCTGCAGCTTGGAGACGAAGTCCTTCTGCAGGTCCACGCGCGACTTGGCCGCGCCGAGCTTGGCAGCGCCGTCGGCGAGGGCGGCGAGCGCCGTTTCGACCGTCTGGAGAGCCGTGGCGATGTCCGTGGCGGAGATCGGGTCGGTCGCGCTGCTGACGTCGAACAGCGCGCTGTCGACGACATCACCGACCAGGCCGTTGGCGTCGGTGTCGTCGAGGAGCTGGACCTCGTCGACGTCGAACTTGATCGTCTCGATGCTGACGGTGGTGCCGTCGCGGTTGTAGGAGGCGACGATCTCCCACTCGTTCGAGGTGCCGTCCGAGGTGCCGTCGTTCTTCAGCAGGTTCGAGCCGGCGTAGTTCGAGTTGGTCGCGACCGAGATGATGTGGTTCTGGAGCGCCTCGATCTCGACGGCGATCTTGTTCTGGTCGGTGAGGCTGGCGCCCTGGGCCGCGACGAGCTTCTGCTTGATCTTGTCGACGGTGCTGAGGACCTCGTTCATGCCGGTGTAGGCGGTGTCGAGCTTGCCGGCGCCGAGGCCGAGCGCGTCCTGCACGGTGGCGAGGGCGGCGTTGTCGGAGCGCATCGTCGTTGCGATCGACCAGTATGCGGCATTGTCCTTGGCTTCGGCGACGCGGAAACCGGTCGAGATGCGGCTCTGGGTGGTGGCGAGGTTCTTGTTGGTGGCGGCGAGAGTCTGCAGCGCCGTCATCGCGGACGCGTTGGTGTTCAGGCTGGACATATGAATACGCCTTGTACTTGGACTAACGATATGCCGGACAACAACCGGCGACGCGGCGCGGCTTCATGCCGCCGGAACGAAAGCAACGGGGCCGTTCGTCGTGATGTCATTTATGAACGAGAATGGTTAGCGAATGACCAACAAGTATGGTTAATGATTAGTATATTTGGAAATTCCGCGACTTTTTTCACCGCCACGGGACGGGGCGGGAGGGCCGCGCGGCGCGGCGCAAAAGCGAAAGGCCCCCCCCCC
>JAEZXF010000308.1 GCA_023419995.1 Pseudomonadota bacterium
CCCCCCCCCGGGGGGGGGGGGCGGGGGCCGCGTTCCGCACGGCGGACGCGGCGTCGGATCAGACGTTCTGCGCGGCGGTGACGATGATCTCGACGCGGTATTCCGGGGCCGCGAGCTTCGCCTCGCAGGTGGCGCGGCCGGGCGTGTTGCCGGGCGCGGCCCAGGCGTCCCACGCGGCGTTCATCTCGGCGAAGTCGGCGATGTCGGCGAGCCACACCTGGGCCGACAGGATGCGCTCCTTCGACGAGTTGCACAGCGCCAGCAGCCGGTCGACCTCGGCGAGCGCGCCGGCGGTCTGCTCCCTGACCGTCGCGCCCTCGCAGATCTGGCCGGCGAGATAGACGACGCCGTTGAAGATGTTCGCCTCGCTCATGCGCGGGCCGGTTTCGTGGCGGATGATGGTCATGGTCGCTCCTTGCGGCTTCGGTGATGGCCGCCTTCTAGCGGGCCGGCCCGCGGGCGGCAACGCGTCAGACGAAGCGCGACCGCTCGGCCTCGACCGTGGCGGCGATGAAGGACGACACCGCCTGCACGCGGCGGAGCGGCCGCACCGTCTCGTGATAGACCAGCCAGTAGGCGCGGCGGATCGGAGCCGCGACCGGCACCGGCACGAGGTCGTCGTGGTCGCGGGCGATGAAGGTGTGCAGGATGCCGATGCCCGCGCCCGAGCGCACGGCCTCGAGCTGGCCGAGCGCCGAGGAGACGGCGAAGCTCGCCTGCCAGTCCGGCACGATCTCCGGGCCGTAGTCGAGCGACAGGCTGATGAGCAGGTCGGCGACGTAGCCGATCAGGCGGTGGCGCTTCAGCTCGGTGAGCGTCGCCGGCAGGCCGTTGCGCTCGGCATAGCCGCGCGAGGCGTAGAGCGCGAGCGTGTAGTCGACGAGCTTGGCGGCGACCAGCCGGCCCTCGGTCGGGCGCTCGACGGTGATGGCGATGTCGGCCTCGCGGCGCGACAGCGAGAACGAGCGCGGCACCGGCACGAGCTGGATCGCGAGCTGCGGGTGCCGCTCGGTCAGCACGCCGAGGCGCGGCGCCAGGAAGGCGACGCCGAAGCCGTCGGGCGCGCCGATGCGCACGGTGCCGGCGACTTCGTCGCTCTCGCCGGCGATGTCGGCGCGCGCCGCGATCATGTCCGCCTCGATGCGCTCGGCCACGGCGAGGAAGCGCTGGCCCTCGGCCGTCAGCTCCGAGCCGGTGGTGAGCCGGCGGAACAGCTTGGCGCCCAGCGACTTCTCCAGCGCGGCGATGCGGCGCGACACCGTGGCGTGGTTCAGCTCCAGCCGCCGCGCCGCGCCGAGGATCTGCCCGGCCCGCGCCACGGCGAGAAAGATGCGCACGTCGTCCCAGTTCATCGCCGGCCCTCCCGGTGCATTGCAACAAATGAAGATCGACAATGCCAGAACTTCATTCTGTGCACAACGGATGCGGATTTGGTCGCGTTGCATTCGCGGCCGCAAACCGGGACAATGCGTGAAACCTCCAGGGAGAGAAACGATGATCGAGATCGGGCATTTCATCGGCGGCAAGCGCGTCGCCGGCAAGAGCGGGCGCAGCCAGGACATCATGCAGCCGATGGACGGCTCCGTGCGCGGCAAGGTGGCGCTGGCCTCGAAGGACGAGCTGCGCGCCGCTGTGGAGAACGCCAAGGCGGCGCAGCCGGCATGGGCGGCGACCAACCCGCAGCGCCGCGTCCGCGTGCTGATGAAGTTCCTCGAGCTTGTCCAGAACGAATATGACGAGCTGGCCGAGATGCTGGCCCGCGAGCACGGCAAGACCATCGCCGACGCCAGGGGCGACATCCAGCGCGGCCTCGAGGTCGTCGAGGTGTCGATCGGCGCGCCGCACATGATGAAGGGCGAGTTCACCGACGGCGCCGGCCCCGGCATCGACGTCTACTCGATGCGCCAGCCGCTCGGCGTCGTCGCCGGCATCACCCCGTTCAACTTTCCGGCGATGATCCCGCTGTGGAAAATCGCGCCGGCCATCGCCGCGGGCAACGCCTTCATCCTCAAGCCGTCGGAGCGCGACCCGTCGGTGCCGATGCGCCTGGCAGAGCTGTTCGTCGAGGCGGGCCTTCCGGCCGGCATCCTCAACGTCGTCAACGGCGACAAGGAATCCGTCGACGCCATCCTCGACGATCCGGACATCAAGGCCATCGGGTTCGTCGGCTCGACGTCGATCGCGCACTACATCTATTCGCGCGGCTGCGCCAACGGCAAGCGCGTGCAGTGCTTCGGCGGCGCCAAGAATCATATGATCATCATGCCCGACGCCGATCTCGACCAGACCGTCGATGCGCTGATCGGCGCGGGTTACGGCTCCGCCGGCGAGCGCTGCATGGCGATCTCCGTCGCCGTGCCGGTCGGCAAGGAAACCGCCGACCGGCTGGTGGAGAAGCTCGTCCCGCGCGTCGAGAGCCTCAAGGTCGGCCCCTCGACCGACTCCTCGGCCGATTTCGGCCCGCTGGTGACGAAGGAAGCCTTGGCGCGCGTCAAGGGCTATGTCGATGCCGGCGTCAAGGAAGGCGCGAAGCTCGTGGTCGACGGCCGCAACTTCACGCTCCAGGGCTACGAGAACGGCTACTACATGGGCGGCTGCCTGTTCGACGACGTGACGCCGGACATGAAGATCTACAAGGAAGAGATCTTCGGCCCGGTGCTGTCGGTGGTGCGGGCGGCGACCTACGAGGATGCGCTCCGCCTGCCGAACGAGCACGAATACGGCAACGGCGTCTCGATCTACACCCGCGACGGCGACGCGGCGCGCGACTTCGCCAGCCGGGTGCAGGTCGGCATGGTCGGCGTCAACGTGCCGATCCCGGTGCCGATCGCCTACTACACCTTCGGCGGCTGGAAGGCCTCCGGCTTCGGCGACCTGAACCAGCACGGCGCGGACGCCTTCCGCTTCTACACCAAGACCAAGACGGTCACCTCGCGCTGGCCGAGCGGCGTCAAGGACGGCGCCGAGTTCGTCATCCCGACGATGAAGTAAGCGGCCCCGCAATCCCGGACTGCCTCTAACCGGGCGCCAGAATGGGCGCCCGTTTTGCGTTGTTCGCCGCCCGCGGGATTCCCGCGCCGGCAAGCCATTCGCAAGAAATCCCGACAAAACGGCCATCGTGCGCAAATTCTTGTGAAGACGGCGCAACTATCCTGCCGCGGTGCAAGGACATTGCATTCCCGCGATGCTAGCTTCCGCCCCGGTCCAAGAGGGCGGCAGGCGTGCAAAGACATGCCGCTGCGGCACGTTGAGGGGAAGACGGCGACCGAATTTTGGCGTTGCAATCCAGCTTCGACGTACTAGGACTAGGAGAACAACAGAAGGGGCGCGCCGGCCGGCGACGCCCCAGGGGAGCGGCACGGGAATGGAATATTTCGTCCAGCAGCTTATCAACGGGCTGACGCTCGGCTCCATCTACGGGCTGATCGCGATCGGCTACACGATGGTGTACGGCATCATCGGCATGATCAACTTCGCCCATGGCGACATCTTCATGATCGGCTCGTTCATCGCGCTCGCGATGTTCCTGATCCTGACCACGGTGCTCGGCTTCGCCTTCCTGCCGGTGGTCCTGCTGATCGTGCTGATCGTGGCCATGCTGTTCACCTCCGCCTGGGGCTGGACGGTGGAGCGGCTGGCCTACCGGCCGCTGCGCGGCTCGTTCCGCCTCGCGCCGCTGATCACCGCCATCGGCATGTCGATCCTGCTGCAGAACTTCGTCCGCGTCAGCCAGGGCGCCCGCGTCAAGCCGCTGCCGCCGCAGATCCAGGGCGGCATCACGCTGATGGAGGGCAACGCCGAGACCGGCGCCATCGTGGTCCAGCTCTCCTACATGCAGCTCATCATCATCGTCACGACCGTGGTGCTGATGGCGGGCTTCACGCTGCTCATCAACAAGACGGCGCTGGGCCGCGCCCAGCGCGCCTGCGAGCAGGACCGCAGGATGGCGGCGCTTCTCGGCGTCAACGTCGACCGCACCATCTCGCTGACCTTCGTGATGGGCGCCGCGCTCGCCGCCGTCGCCGGCCTGATGTTCCTGCTGCTCTACGGCGTGATCGACTTCTACATAGGCTTCCTCGCCGGCATCAAGGCCTTCACCGCGGCGGTGCTCGGCGGCATCGGCTCGCTGCCCGGCGCGATGCTCGGCGGCCTGCTGATCGGGCTGATCGAGGTGTTCTGGTCGGGCTACTTCACCGTGGAATACAAGGACGTGGCCGCCTTCTCCATCCTGGCCATCGTGCTCATCTTCCTGCCCTCGGGTCTGCTCGGCAAACCCGAAGTCGAAAAGGTCTGACCCATGGCGAACCCTGCAGACAACCGCTTCGTGGATTCCGTCCGCGACGCCTTCATCGCTGCGCTTCTCGTCGCGGTGCTCGGCTTCTTCTTCCTGGCGCTCAAGACCGACATCGCGCCCGGCGGGCTCGCGCTCTCCACCCGCTGGGGGCTGTGGTTCACGTCGATCGCGCTGGTGTTCGGCGTGCGGCTGGGGCTCAACCTCCTGGTCTTCAACCGCACGCAGCCGGCGGGCAGCGGCGCGGGCGCCGGCATCGCCCGCCTCGCCGCCAGGCTGCCCGACGTCAGCGGCGCGTCCGGCTGGCTGATGCTGGTCTTCGCGGTGGCGCTGCCCTTCTTCATCATGACGTTCTTCCCCGGGCAGCAGCGCCAGTACATCGACCTGTCGATCCTGATCCTGACCTACGTGATGCTCGGCTGGGGCCTCAACATCGTCGTCGGGCTCGCCGGCCTGCTCGACCTCGGCTACGTCGCCTTCTATGCGCTCGGCGCCTATTCCTTCGCGCTGCTGTCGACGCATTTCGACGGCATCGGCTTCTGGACGGCGCTGCCGCTCGCCGGCATCCTCGCCATGTTCTGGGGCGTCATCCTCGGTTTCCCGGTGCTGCGGCTGCGCGGCGACTACCTCGCCATCGTCACGCTCGCCTTCGGCGAGATCATCCGCATCGTGCTGCTCAACTGGTACGACTTCACCGGCGGCCCGAACGGCATCTCCGGCATTCCGAAG
>JAEZXF010000361.1 GCA_023419995.1 Pseudomonadota bacterium
GGCGGGCTCGACCCGTGGCGCGGCGAGACGGCGCGCGCCGTCACCGAGAAGGTGGCGGCCGCGGCCGAGGGCATGGTCGCGGCCCAGCTCTCGCTGGTGCGCTCGACCTCGATCTTCTGGCTCGAGCTCTACGGCGGCAGCACGCCGTCGCTCCTCACCGGCGTCGCCATCGAGCGGGCGATGCACGCGGCGCTGAAGCCGGCCGGCCGCCGGGTGAAGAAGAACTACAGGCGGTTGAAGAAGGGCGGCTGAGCCCGGGATTGCCCGGCACAGGGAGCCTGTCCCGCCGGCATCGTGCGACTGCCGCGTGCCGCGCCGCCGGGTCGTTTCCATGTCTTGCGGGGAGCCTGAACAGCAAGATCCGCGCTCTC
The DNA here is from genome assembly GCA_023419995.1 of Pseudomonadota bacterium. Classification (GTDB taxonomy): domain Bacteria; phylum Pseudomonadota; class Alphaproteobacteria; order Rhizobiales; family Rhizobiaceae; genus Aerobium. Next base: position 372 of record JAEZXF010000361.1, read on the forward strand.
CGGGCGGGGAGAGACGCGGTCTTGCCACAAATACGCATGGCGTTTCGCTGTTACTCGATACGCTTGCGAAACTGACGGCTCCGGTACGCGATACCTGATCCGGAGCGTTTGGGCGGCTGCGTTTGCCGCCTCGCGATCCGTTCTACAGGCACATCGTTACCGGAGGGTTATCGAGACCTTAAGCGTTTCTAAATCGCGCACTTTTTTCGGCCCTGCCGGTTGGCGGCGCCGCCGCTCACGCCTTGCCGCGGAGGAAGCGGATGATGCCCGAGAAGTCGACGCCGCCGTTCCCGGCCGCCTCGAACAGCGCGTAGAGCTGGGCCGCCTCCGCACCGAGCGGCGTCACCGCGCCGGCGCCCTGCGCGGCCTCCTGCGCCAGCTTCAGGTCCTTCAGCATCAGGCTCGCGGCGAAGCCCGGCTGGTAGTCGCGGTTGGCGGGGGAGGTGGGCACCGGGCCCGGCACCGGGCAGTAGGTGGTCAGCGACCAGCACTGGCCGGACGAGGTCGAGGCGACGTCGAACAGCGCCTGGTGCGACAGGCCGAGCTTCTCGGCCAGCACGAAGGCCTCGCCGACGCCGATCATCGAGATGCCGAGGATCATGTTGTTGCAGATCTTGGCCGCCTGGCCCGCGCCGGCATCGCCGCAGTGCACGACCTTGCCGGCCATCGGCTCGAGCAGCGGCGCTGCCCTGGCGAAGGCGTCCTTCGCGCCGCCGGCCATGAAGGTCAGCGTGCCGGCCGCGGCCCCGCCGACGCCGCCCGAGACCGGCGCGGCGACCGACAGCATGCCGGCTTCGGCGGCGACGGCATGGGCCTTGCGCGCGGATTCGACGTCGATGGTGGAGGAATCGATGAACAGCGTGCCCTTCCTCGCCGCCGGCACGATGTCGGCGTAGACGGAGAGCACGTGCTTGCCCGCCGGCAGCATGGTGACGACGGCGTCCGCCTCGCGCACCGCCTCGGCCGCGCTCGCGGCGACGGCGAGCCCGTTCGCCCGTGCCGTCTCGAGGTTCTGCGGCATGAGGTCGAAGCCGCGCACGGTGTGCCCGGCCTTGACCAGGTTGGCGGCCATGGGGTTGCCCATGTTGCCGAGGCCGATGAATGCGATGGTGGTCATGTGCTCCTCCAGACGAAATGGGGAATAGTGAGTAGGGAATAGTGAGTAGTGCAGAAACCCTTGGAGGGGCGAGTTGAGAAAACTGCCTGCGGCAACCTGCTCACTATTCCCTACTCTCTACTCACTCTCTCTTTTCATCTTCCGATCAGATGCCGCGCCACGATCAGGCGCATGATCTCGTTGGTGCCTTCGAGGATCTGGGGGACGCGCAGATCGCGCACCAGCTTCTCGACGCCGTATTCGTGCAGGTAGCCGTAGCCGCCGGGGATCTGCAGCGCCTCGTTGGCGATGTCGAAGCAGGTGTCGGTGACGAAGCGCTTGGCCATCGCCGACCACTTGGTCGCGTCGGGCGCCTTGCGGTCGAGCTTCGAGGCGGCGGCGTAGAGCATGACGCGCGAGGCCTGGAGCTCGATCTCCATGTCGGCGAGCTTGAACTGGAGCGCCTGGAAGCGGTCGATGGTCTGGCCGAAGGCGACGCGCTCCCCGGCATAGGACAAGGCCTTGCCCAGTGCGGCCTGCGCGCCGCCGAGCGAGCAGGCGGCGATGTTGAGCCGGCCGCCGTCGAGCCCAGCCATGGCGATGCGGAAGCCGGCGCCCTCGCCGCACAGCAGGTTCTCCGCCGGCACGCGGCAATCCTCGAAGATCACCTGCCGGGTGGGCTGCATGTGCCAGCCCATCTTGCTCTCGGACGGGCCGAACTTGAGGCCCGGCGCGTCCTTCGGCACGACGAGGGTGGAAATGCCCTTCGACCCGTCCTCGCCGGTGCGGACCATGACGACGTAGACGTCGGAATCGCCCGCGCCCGAGATGAACTGCTTGGTGCCGTTGAGGATGTAGTCGCTGCCGTCGCGCACCGCGCGCGTCTTGAGCGCGGCGGCGTCGGAGCCCGAACCCGGCTCGGTCAGGCAGTAGCTCGCCAGCCATTCGAGCGAGGTGATCTGCGGCAGGAAGCGCCGGCGCTGCTCGTCGGAGCCGAAGGTGTCGATCATCCACGCCGCCATGTTGTGGATGGAGATCATCGACGAGAAGCCGGGGCAGGCGGTGGCCAGCGCCTCGAAGATCAGCACCGCGTCGAGCCGGCCGAGCCCCGAGCCGCCGACGTCGTCACGGATGTAGATGCCGCCGAAGCCGAGCGGGCCGGTCTCGCGGATCGTGTCGAGGGGAAAGCTGCGCTCCCGGTCCCATTCGAGGGCGAAGGGCGCGACGCGCTCGGCGGCGAAGGCGGCCGTCATTTCCTGGATGGCGCGCTGGTCCTCGTTCAGCTCGAACTGCGCGGCGGAAAGGGTCGCGGCGTCCATAACATCCTCCCCGATGTCCCCGACGGACCATGATCGTCTGCCGTCCGGCGCAGTCTATTCCTTTGCCCGCACCGCGCAACAAGCCGGCCTGCACAGGCGTTGTGCGGATTTGCGACAGCGGACGTGCGACTTGTGGATAACGAAGCTTGCCCGATCCTGGATCAAGATCCGGCAAAAAAAAGGTAATGCCTAACTGAACTGGACCGGATTGAACTCGATCTTCTCGACGTTTGTGGACTTCAAGAGCTTGATGATCAATGGCTTTAGGTCCTCGTTGCGATGGTTGAAGCGGTAACAGGTTTCACCG
>JAEZXF010000393.1 GCA_023419995.1 Pseudomonadota bacterium
GGCCAGAGGGGGTCGCATCGTGTTCATCGCCTCCACCGCCGGGCTGAAGGGCTATGCCTATGTCGCGCCCTATGTCGCGGCCAAGCACGGCGTCGTCGGGCTGATGCGGGCGCTGGCGGTCGAGTTCGCGCAGACGGGCGTGACGGTGAACGCGGTCTGCCCCGGCTTCGTCGAGACGGACATGCTGGCGAGGTCCGTCGCGCGCATCACCCGGACGACAGGCCGCAGCGAGGCCGAGGCGCGCCGGGCGCTCGCCGCCGCCAACCCGCAGGGCCGCTTCGTCCAGCCCGGCGAAGTGGCGGCGACCGTCGCCTGGCTGTGCGGCGATCAGGCCCGCTCGGTCACCGGGCAGGCCATATCGGTTTCGGGGGGAGAGACATGGTGAGCGTGCCGCTCGAGCTGGTCGAGCCGAACGCGGGCAGCAAGGAGCGCCTGCGGCTGTGGATCCGGCTGCTGCGCGTCGTGCGCGTGGTCGAAGGGGAGCTGCGCGAGCGGCTGAAGCGCGAGTTCGACACGACGCTGCCGCGCTTCGACGTGCTCTCGGCGCTCTACAGGGAGCGCGACGGCATGCTGATGAGCGACCTGTCGCGCTTCCTGCTCGTCTCCAACGGCAACGTCACCGGCATCGTCGAGCGGCTGGTCGCCGACGGGCTGGTGCAGCGCACCGCGCGCGAGGGAGACCGCCGCGCCTTCGTCGTCCGGCTGACGGAGGCGGGTACGGCCCGCTTCGCGGCGATGGCGGCCGCGCACGAGGGCTGGATCGCCGACCTGCTCGGCGACGTGAACGAGACGGATGCGAAGGCGCTTTCGGCGATGCTGAAGGCGTTCCGCAGCAACTGGGAGGGCGAGCATTGAGCAAGCTGACCGTGCGCAGCATGGCGCCGCTGAAGCCGAAGCATTTCCTGTGGTCGGTGGCGGACAGGGTCGCCACGGTGCGGCTCGACCGCCCCGAGCGCAAGAACCCGCTGACCTTCGAATCCTATGCCGAGCTGCGCGACACCTTCCGCAACCTCGTCTATGCCGACGACGTCGACGTCGTCGTCTTCCTGCCGAACGGCGGCAATTTCTGCTCGGGCGGCGACGTGCACGACATCATCGGCCCGCTGGTCGACATGGACATGAAGGAGCTGCTCGCCTTCACCCGCATGACCGGCGATCTCGTCAAGGCGATGATCGCCTGCGGCAAGCCGATCGTCTCGGCGGTGGACGGCGTCGCGGTGGGCGCCGGCGCCATCGTCACCATGGCGTCCGACATCCGGCTGGCGACGCCCGAGGCCAAGACCGCCTTCCTGTTCACCCGCGTCGGGCTGGCCGGCTGCGACATGGGCGCCTGCGCCATGCTGCCACGCATCGTCGGCCAGGGCCGCGCGGCCGAGCTGCTCTACACCGGCCGCACCATGAGCGCCGCCGAGGGCGAGCGCTGGGGCTACTACAACCGGCTGGTCGAGGCCGATGCGCTGGAGGCGGAGGCGCTGAAGCTCGCGACCCAGCTCGCCGCCGGGCCGACCTTCGCCCACGGCATCACCAAGACGCAGCTCAACCAGGAATGGTCGATGGGGCTGGAGCAGGCCATCGAGGCCGAAGCGCAGGCGCAGGCGATCTGCATGCAGACGAAGGATTTCGAGCGCGCCTACCGCGCCTTCGTCGCCCGCGAACGCCCGGTTTTCGAGGGGAACTGATGACCGACCGCTCCTTCCTCTCCTGGCCCTTCTTCGAGGATCGCCATCGCGACCATGCCGAGCGGCTGGAAGCATGGTGCCGCGAGACCCTGCCCGTGGACCATGCGGACGTCGACGCCGCCTGCCGCGGGCTGGTGGCGGCGCTGGGCGAGGCCGGCTGGCTGCTTCCCACGGCCCTCGATCCCGACGACCCGCACCCGCTCGACGTGCGCACGCTCTGCCTCACCCGCGAGACGCTCGCCCGCCATGACGGGCTGGCCGACTTCGCCTTCGCCATGCAGGGGCTGGGCACCGGCGCGATCAGCCTGTTCGGCTCGGACGGCCAGAAGGCGTGGCTGCGGAAGACGCGCGCCGGCAGGGCGCTGTCGGCCTTCGCGCTCTCCGAGCCGCGCTCCGGCTCCGACGTCGCCAACATGGAGACGACGGCGAGGCGGGACGGCGGCGACTACGTGCTTTCCGGCGAGAAGACGTGGATCTCGAACGGCGGCATCGCCGACGTCTACACCGTCTTCGCCCGCACCGGCGGAGCGCCGGGGGCGAAGGGCATCTCGGCCTTCGTGGTGCCGGCGGACACGCCGGGGCTGACGGTAGCCGAGCGGCTGGAGGTGATCGCGCCGCATCCGCTCGCCCGGCTCTCCTTCGACGATGCGCGGGTGCCGGCGGCAGCGATGATCGGCAGGCCCGGCGACGGGTTCAGGATCGCCATGTCGGTGCTCGACGTGTTCCGCTCGACGGTGGGGGCGGCCGCGCTCGGCTTCGCCCGCCGGGCGCTGGACGAGACGGTGGCGCGCGTCGGCGGGCGCTCGCTCTTCGGCGCGCCGCGGTTCGACCTGCAGATGGTGCAGGGCCACGTCGCCGACATGGCGCTCGATGTCGACGCCGCCGCGCTGCTGATCTATCGCGCCGCCTGGACCAAGGATGCGGGCGCGCCCCGCGTCCCCCGCGAGGCGGCGATGGCCAAGCTCTACGCCACCGACCGGGCGCAGGCGGTGATCGACAAGGCGGTGCAGCTCCACGGCGGCGACGGCGTGCGGCGCGGCCACATCGTCGAAAGCCTCTATCGCGAGATCCGGGCGCTGCGCATCTACGAGGGCGCATCGGACGTCCAGAAGGTGGTGATCGCCCGCCAGACCATGGGAGCAGGACGATGACCGCGATGACGACCCTGGGACCCTCCGCGCATGTCGACACCTTCGCCCGCGACAACCTGCCCCCGGTCGGCGAGTGGCCGGACTTCCTGCTCGACGGGTTCGACTATCCCGAGCACGTCAACTGCGCCGTCGAGCTCACCGACCGCATGGTCGAGAGGGGCTTCGGCGACCGCACGGCGCTGATCGGCAACGGGCGGCGGCGCACCTACAAGGAGCTGGCCGACTGGACCAGCCGGCTGGCCCGCGCGCTCACCGAGAACTACGGCGTCGTGCCCGGCAACCGCATCCTGATCCGCTCGCCCAACAACCCGGCGATGGTGGCGTGCTGGCTCGCCGCCACCAAGGCGGGCGCGGTGGTGGTCAACACCATGCCGATGCTGCGCGCGGGCGAGCTCGCCAAGATCGTCGACAAGGCCGAGATCTCGCTGGCGCTGTGCGACACGCGCATCAAGGACGAGCTGGTCGCCTGCGCCAAGGACAGCCGGTTCCTGAAGAAGGTGATCGGCTTCGACGGCACGGCCAACCACGACGCCGAGCTCGACCGCGCCGCGCTCGACAAGCCGGTGACGTTCGATGCAGTGAGGACCGGCCGCGACGACGTCTGCCTGCTCGGCTTCACCTCCGGCACCACGGGATCGCCGAAGGCGACGATGCACTTCCACCGCGACGTGCTGGCCATCGCCGACGGCTACGCGAGGGAAGTGCTCGGCGTCACGCCCGACGACGTCTTCGTCGGCTCGCCGCCGCTCGCCTTCACCTTCGGGCTGGGCGGGCTGGCGGTGTTCCCGCTGCGCTTCGGCGCGGCGGCGACGCTGCTGGAAAGCGCGACCCCGCCCAACATGGTCGACATCATCCAGACCTATCGCGCGACCATCTCCTTCACTGCGCCGACCGCCTACCGCGCGATGATGAAGGCGATGGACGACGGCGCGGACCTGTCCTCGCTGCTCATCGCCGTCTCGGCCGGCGAGACGCTTCCCGCCCCGGTCTACGAGGAATGGGAGAGGAAGACCGGCAAGCCGATCCTCGACGGCATCGGCGCCACCGAGATGCTGCACATCTTCATCACCAACCGGCTCGACGACCGGGCGCCGGGCGTCACCGGCCGGCCGGTCGCCGGCTACGAGGCGAGGATAGTCGACGAGGACATGAACGACGTGCCGCAGCGCACGGTCGGGCGGCTGGCCGTGCGCGGGCCGACGGGCTGCCGCTATCTCGCCGACGGCCGCCAGAGGGACTATGTCCGCGACGGCTGGAACCTGACCGGCGATTCGTTCGTGCAGGACGCGGAGGGCCGCTACCGCTTCGCCGCGCGCTCCGACGACATGATCCTGTCGGCCGGCTACAACATCGCCGGGCCGGAGGTAGAGGCCGCCCTTCTCGCCCATCCGCTCGTCGCCGAATGCGCGGTGATCGGCGCGCCCGACGACGAGCGCGGCCAGATCGTCGAGGCGCATATCGTGCTGGCCAACGGCACGGCGCGCGACGCCGGCACGGCCAAGCTGCTGCAGGACCACGTCAAGGCGACGATCGCGCCCTACAAGTATCCGCGCTCGGTCAGGTTCGTCGACGCGCTGCCCAAGACCCAGACCGGCAAGATCCAGCGCTTCCGGCTGCGCGAGGCGGCGTCATGACCGCGGCGCCCGGCACGGGCGGCATCGACGGGGCGGAAACCGACTTCCGCGACCGCATGGCCTATGGCGACTACCTGCATCTGGAGAAGATCCTCGACGCGCAGGAGCCGCTGTCGGCCTCGCCCGACGAGCTCCTGTTCATCATCCAGCACCAGACCTCGGAGCTGTGGATGAAGCTCGCCATCCACGAGGTGTCGTCGGCGATGGCGGCGATCCGCGCCGACGACGTGCGCCCGGCCTTCAAGATGCTGACGCGGGTGGCGCGCATCTTCGAGCAGCTGAACAGCGCGTGGGACGTGCTGCGCACCATGACGCCCAGCGAGTACACCCGCTTTCGCGGCGCGCTCGGCCAGTCGTCCGGGTTCCAGTCGTGGCAGTACCGGGCGATCGAGTTCCTCGCCGGCAACCGCAATGCCGCGATGCTGAAGCCGCACCGGCACCGGCCCGAGGTGGTGGAGCGGCTCGAGGCCATCCTGGCGCGGCCGAGCCTCTACGACGAGGCGCTGCTCCTCCTCCACCGCAACGGCTTCGACATCGGCGCGGACGCGACGCGCAGCGACTGGCGGCAGGCGCGCGCGCCGAGCGGCGCCGTACTCGCCGCCTGGCAGGCGGTCTACCGGGAGCCGGAACGCCACTGGGCGCTCTACGAGCTCGCCGAGAAGCTGGTCGACTTCGAGGACTATTTCCGCCGCTGGCGGTTCAACCACGTCACCACGGTCGAGCGCATCATCGGCCTGAAGCGCGGCACCGGCGGCACGGCCGGCGTCGCCTGTCTCAGGCGCATGCTGGAAGTCGAGCTGTTTCCCGAACTGTGGCGGGTGAGGACCGAGCTGTAAAAATTCATGCCTGGACTGGCGCTGACACGATTTTTTTCTCATCGTAAGAAAGCCCCCCCAAAAGGGCTCCAGACAAATGGGAGTGAAGGAATGCGTAAACTGATTGCGGCGAGCGTGCTTGCGCTCGCGACGGGAATGGGTGGCGGGGCCTCGGCCGAGCCGGTGAAGGTCGGCCTCATCACCACCCTTTCAGGCGGCGGCGCCGGGCTCGGGGTCGATGCCCGCGACGGCTTCCTGCTGGCGCTGAAGAATGCCGGCGACGCGGCCAAGGAGATCGAGGTCGTCACCGAGGACGACGGCCAGAAGCCGGAGCTGGCGGTGCAGATCGCCGACAAGATGATCCAGTCCGACCAGGTCGACATCCTGACCGGCATCATCTGGTCGAACCTCGCCATGGCCGTGGTGCCGGGTGCCGTCGCCCAGGGCAAGTTCTACGTCTCGGTCAATGCCGGCCCCTCGGCGCTCGCCGGCGCGCAGTGCAACGAGAACTACTTCAACGTCGCCTACCAGAACGACAACTTCCACGAGGCCATGGGCCAGTACGCCAACGAGACGTACAAGAAGACCTTCATCATGGCGCCCAACTACCCGGCGGGCACGGATTCGCTCACCGGCTTCAAGCGCTACTACAAGGGCGATCTCGCCAACGAGGTCTACACCCAGGTCGGCCAGACCGACTACGCCGCCGAGATCGCCCAGATCCGCGCTTCGGACGCCGATTCGGTGTTCATCTTCCTGCCGGGCGGCATGGGCATCGCCTTCATGAAGCAGTACGCGCAGTCGGGCGTCGACATCCCCGTCATCGGCCCCGGCTTCTCGTTCAGCCAGGACGTGCTGCCGGCGATCGGCGACGCCGCGCTCGGCGTCAGGAACTCGGCCAGCTGGGCGAAGGACCTCGACAACGAGGCCTCGAAGAAATTCGTCGAGACCTTCCAGGCCGAATACGGCCGCCTGCCCTCGATCTACGCCGCGCAGGCCTACGACACCGGCAGCCTGATCGTCTCGGCGGCCGCCAAGGCCAGCGTCAAGGACGCCGCCGCCTTCCGCGCCGCGCTGAAGGAGGCCGACTTCGCCTCGGTGCGCGGCAAGTTCTCCTTCAACACCAACAACCACCCGATCCAGGACATCTATGTCCGCGAGGTGGTGAAGGACGGCGACGTGCTGACCAACAAGATCATCGGCACCGCCTTCACCGACCACAAGGACGCCTATGCCGAGCAGTGCGCGCTGAACTAGCGTCCGCGCGACGCAGCCACCGCTTCCTTCTCCCCGTTTACGGGGAGAAGGTGCCGGCAGGCGGATGAGGGGCAGCGGAAAGGCCGGAAAGCTTCCTGCCACGCCTGCGCCGCCCCTCACCCGGCCCTTCGGGCCACCCTCTCCCCGTGAACGGGGCGAGGGAGAGGCCCCAGTCTTCACCTCCACCACAGAGCCCGAACCCCACCCGTGCAGACCGCGCTTTTCATCGAACAGATCCTCAACGGGCTGCAGCTCGGCGTGATGCTGTTCCTCATGGCCGCCGGGCTGACGCTGATCTTCGGCGTCATGGGGCTGATCAACCTCGCCCACGGCTCGCTCTACATGGTCGGCGCCTTCGCCTGCGCGACGGTCGCCGCCGCCACGGGCTCGTTCTGGCTCGGGCTGGCGACCAGCCTCGCTGCCGCGGCCGCGGCCGGCGCGGTCGTCGAGATCCTCGTCATCCGCCGGCTCTACGAGCGCGACCATCTCGACCAGGTGCTCGCCACCTTCGCGCTGATCCTCGTCTTCTCGGAAGGAACCCGCTGGCTGTTCGGCTCCTTCCCGCTCTACCTCGACATTCCGCCCCTGCTGCAGGGCACGGTGGCGCTGCCCGGCGGCTCGCGCTACCAGCTCTACCGCCTCGCCATCATCGGCGTCGGCATCGCGGTCGCCGTCGCCCTGTTCCTGCTCATCACCCGGACGCGGCTCGGCATGCGCATCCGGGCGGGCGAGAGCGACCGTGAGATGATCGGCGCGCTCGGCGTCGACATCCGCACGCTCTACACCGTGGTCTTCGCGCTGGGAGCCGCGCTCGCCGGCCTTGCCGGCGCGATGGTCGGCGCGCTCCAGTCGGTGCAGGTCGGCATGGGCGAGCCGGTGCTGATCCTCGCCTTCGTCGTCATCGTCATCGGCGGCATCGGCTCGATCAAGGGTGCGCTGGTCGGCGCGGTGATCGTCGGCGTCGTCGACACGATGGGCCGCTTCCTGCTGCCGCAGCTCTTCGGCCTGATGTTGAACCCCTCGCAGGCCGGCATCGTCGGCGGGGCGCTCGCCTCGATGCTGATCTACATCGTCATGGCCGTCGTGCTGGCGGTGAAGCCGCAGGGCCTGTTCCCGGCGATGAAGGGGTGAGGCGATGACGATCTCCCGCGAAACCGCCGTCAGCGTCGCGCTCGTCCTCGTGCTGCTCGCCATCCCCTATGCCGCGATCGAGCTCGGCAAGCCGTTCTACGTGACGCTGGCGACCCGCATGGCCATCCTCGGCCTCGCCGCCGTCGGCCTCAACATCGCGCTCGGCCTCGGCGGGCTGGTGTCGTTCGGCCATGCCGCCTTTTTCGGCGTCGGCGGCTACGCGGCCGGCATCCTCGCCAGCCACGCCTTCGCCGGCCAGCCGCTCAACCTCGGCCTGCTCATGCTGCCTGGCACCACCACGATGCCGGTGATCTGGCTGGTCGCGCTGGCGACCGGCGGGCTGCTGGCGGCGGCGATCGGCGCCATCTCGCTGCGCACCTCCGGCGTCTACTTCATCATGATCACCCTCGCCTTCGCGCAGATGACCTACTATTTCGCGATCTCCTGGCCGGCCTATGGCGGCGAGGACGGGCTGTCGATCACGCTGCGCAACACCTTTCCCGGCGTCAACACGATGGTGCCGGTCAACTTCTTCCTGATCGCCTGGAGCCTTCTCGTCGCCGCGCTCGTCCTGTTCGCGCTCGTCCGGGGCTCACGCTTCGGCGCGGCGCTGCAGGCCGCGCGGCAGAACGAGGTGCGGGTCGCCACCGTCGGCATCGAGCCCTACCGCATCCGGCTTGCCGCCTTCGTCCTCTCCGGCATGATCACGGCGCTGGCCGGCGCGCTCTATGCCGACTTGAACCGCTTCGTCAGCCCGTCGATGCTGTCGTGGCACATGTCGGGCGAGTTCATCGTGCTCATCATCCTCGGCGGCGTCGGGCGGCTCGCCGGCCCGGTGGCGGGGGCGATGCTGTTCGTGCTGTTCGAATACCTGCTCGGCGGGCTCACCGAGCGCTGGCAGTTCTTCCTCGGGCTGGCGCTGCTGGGCGTGGTGCTGTTCGCGCGCGGCGGGCTGGTCGGGCTCGTCGCCGGGAGGCCGCGCCATGATTGAGCCCGTCCTCGCCGTTTCCGGCCTGACCAAGAGCTTCGGCGCGCTCAAGGCCACGGAGAACGTCTCGCTCGACCTCCGGCCGGGCGAGATCCACGCGCTGATCGGCCCGAACGGGGCCGGCAAATCGACGCTGATCCACCAGATCGCCGGCACGCTGAAGCCGGACGGCGGCGACGTGCTCTTCCTCGGGCAGACCGTGACGCATCTGGGCGTCGCCGGGCGGGCGCGGCTCGGCCTCGGCCGCTCGTTCCAGGTGTCGTCGCTGGCGCCGGAGTTCTCGGCGCTGCGCAACGTGATGCTCGCCGTGCAGGCGCGGCAGGGCTCGTCCTTCCGCTTCTTCCGGCCGGTGACGCGCGACGCCTCGCTCACCGGGCCGGCGCTCGCCGCGCTCGAGCGCGTCGGGCTGAAGGAGCGCGCGGGCGCCGCCGCGGCCGAACTGTCGCACGGCGAGCGCCGGCAGCTCGAGATCGCCATCGCGCTGGCGCTCGGCTCGAAGGCGTTCCTGCTCGACGAGCCGATGGCCGGCATGGGGCCGGAAGGCTCGCGGGCGCTGACCGCCTTCCTCGACGGGCTGCGCCGCGAGGCGCCCATCCTGCTGGTCGAGCACGACATGGACGCGGTGTTCGCGCTCGCCGACCGCATCTCGGTGCTGGTCTACGGCCGCATCATCGCCTCCGGCACGGTCGACGAGATCCGCGCCGACCCGGAAGTGCGCCGCGCCTATCTGGGAGACCCGGCATGAACCTCCTGTCGGTCTCCGGCCTCGAGACGTTCTACGGCGCGAGCCAGGCCCTGTTCGGCGTCGAGATCGACGTCAGCGAGGGCGAGGTGGCGGCGCTGATGGGCCGCAACGGCATGGGCAAGACGACGACGATCCGCTCGCTCCTCGGCCTGACGCCGGCGCGCGGCGGCTCGATCCGCTTCGCCGGGACCGAGATCCGCACCCTGCGGTCGCACCGCATCGCCCGGCTCGGGCTGGGGCTGGTGCCGGAGGGACGGCGCTGCTTCCCGAACCTCACCGTGACGGAGAACCTCGTCGCCGCCGCCCGGCCCGGCCGCTGGACGCTCGCCGGGATCGAGCGGCTGTTCCCGCGCCTCGGCGAGCGGCGCGGCCAGATGGCGCGCACGCTCTCCGGCGGCGAGCAGCAGATGCTGGCCATCGGCCGGGCGCTGATGACAAACCCGCGCCTGCTCATCCTCGACGAGGCGACGGAAGGGCTCGCGCCGGTGATCCGCCAAGACATCTGGGCGGTGATCCGCACGCTCAAGGCCGAAGGCCAGTCGATCCTGATCGTCGACAAGACCCTGTCGGAGCTGCTGCCCTCGGCCGACCGCTGCTTCGTGCTGGAGAAGGGCCGCACCGTGTGGAGCGGCCGGCCCGACGCACTGACCGCGGACCTGCAGGACCGCTATCTCGGCGTCTGACGCCGGAAGGACCGGAGAACCACCATGACATCGCACCGCCTGCTGCACCCCGCCCACTGGAAGAAGGCCGTCGGCTACGCCAACGGGATTCTCGCCGAAGGGCGGACGGTCTGGATCGGCGGCCAGATCGGCTGGACCGGCGACCAGGTGTTCGAGGAGAAGGATCTGGTCGGCCAGGTGCGGCAGACGCTGCAGAACGTCGTCGCCGTGCTCGCCGAGGCCGGCGGCGGGCCCGAGGACATCGTGCGCATGACCTGGTACGTGGTCGACAAGAAGGATTATCTCGCCAACCTCAAGGGCGTCGGCGAGGCCTACCGCGCCGTCATCGGCCGGCACTTCCCGGCGATGACCATGGTGCAGGTGGCCGACCTGATCGAGGACGAGGCAAAGGTCGAGATCGAGGCGACCGCCGTCCTGCCGGCGTAGGGCCAGTCGGGAAGGGAACGGAACCGCTGTCCGCCCGCGGACCGGTCTGGCGGCGTCCCAAAAGAAACGCCGGCGGCTGGAGTCCAGC
>JAEZXF010000481.1 GCA_023419995.1 Pseudomonadota bacterium
GCGAAGGCGGCGCGCCGACGACGGGCGGGATGCCGCAGCGCCCCTCCGCCACCCCCAACCTCCACAAGACGAGAGAGCTTTCATGACCGACACACCCGCAACCGTCGATCTCGACGCCATCCGCCGCGAACTCGCCGAGAACCCCGGCGGCGTCCTCGAGGCCACCGCCTCGCAGCACGGCCTGTCGCTGCAGGCGGTCGTCGAGCTGCTGCCGCAGGAGATGTGGGCGGGCGTCTCCGGCGATCTCTTCGTCGAGGTCATGGAAGACCTGACCAGCTGGGGCGACGTCACCGTGATCGCCCACACCAAGGACATCATCCTCGAGGTCGAGGGGCCCGTGCCGCCCGGCAAGCTTGGCCATGGCTTCTACAACCTGCACGGCGACAGCCCGATCGGCGGCCACCTGCGCGCTGCCAACTGCAAGGCGATTCTGTTCCTGCGCCGGCCGTTCATGGGCAAGGAATCGGTGTCGATCCAGTTCTTAAACGCCGAGGGCGGCTCGATGTTCAAGGTCTTCGTCGGCCGCGACGAGAACCGCGCGCTGAAGCCCGAGCAGGTCGAGCGCTTCGAGCAGCGCAAGGCCCGGCGGACGCGGAAGGCGGAAGCCGCCTGACATGACGCCGACGGTCATTTTCGGCGCCAGGACCGGCGTCGGCCTCCATCTGGCGCGGCTGCTGCGCGGCGAGGGCGTTCCCGTCCTCGCCATGCTGCGGCCCGGGGCCGATGCCGGCGAGCTGGAAGCCCTCGGGGTCCGCGTCGCCCGGGGCGACGCCTTCTCGCGCGAGGATGTCGACCGCACGTTCGATCTTGCCGGCAGCGGCGAGTTCGACGTCGTCTCCACCATCGGCGGCCGCGGCACGGATGGCCGCTTCGCCGACGAGGACGGCAACAACAACGTCACCGACGGCGCCGCGGCAAGGAATGTCGGCCGCTACGTGCTCGTCACCTCCATCGGCTGCGGCGAGATGGCGCCCTGGCGCTCCGAGCGGGCGATCGCCGCCTTCGGTGCCTCGGTCGACGCCAAGACCCGCGCCGAGGACCATGCGCGCAGCGCCATCCGCTCCGCGACCTTCATCCGGCCGGGCGGGCTGCGCTCCGAGCCGGCCACCGGCCGCGGCATCCTGTCGGACGATCCGCAGATGCACGGCTTCATCCACCGCGAGGACGTCGCCGACCTCGTCCGCCGCGCGCTGCGCGATCCGGCGACGGAAGGCCGCGCCTTCGCCGCCGTCGATCTCGACCAGGCGAAATCCGTCAACCCCATCGAGCCATTTCCCCTAGCCAGATGACCACAGCTCCGAAGCACAAGGGACCATGAAATGAAGCTCGGCTTCCTGATGATCATCCTCACCCTGGTCGACAACGGCCAGATCTCCGCCGCCTTCGTCAGCACCGAGACGCTGCAGGAATGCGAGCAGCGCGCCACCGTGGTGCGCGGCATCCTCGAGAAGGGCGAATACCCGATCGAGCAGATGGTCTGCCGCGCGGCCGACGTCGAGTTCGAGCCCTTCGCCCACGGCATGGAGGAGTTCGCCGAGCAGCAGACCTACCTCGTCTCCTTCGACGACACGACGGCCAAGGTCGAGAAGGTCGCCGCATGCGACGGCGGCGCCCAGCCGGCGCCGGGGACCTGGTGCGCGACCTCGACGCAGAAATTCGCCTCCGAAGCCGAATAGCCGGCCGCCGGGGCGGGGACGCGGACAGTCAACGACATAACCGGGGCGGCATACCGCCCGGCAGAACTTCAGTCTGGAGAGTTGGGATCATGAACAGCCACACCACCGTCATCAGCCAGAAGGCAGAGCGCCCTTCCAGCCAGACCATCATCAGGGCGGCCGCCGCTGCCCTCCTCGTTTCATCCGCCGGCGTCGCCATCGACGTCGCCCACACGCAGGCCCACGCCCAGGACGGCGTCACCTGGCTCGACACCATCGCCGTCGTCGGCACCCGCACCGCGACCTCGGTGCAGGACAACCCCGCCTCGGTGACGGTGGTCGATCAGGAGGAGATCGCCAAGAAATCCGGCGAGTCCATCGCCGACATGCTGCGCGACGTGCCGGGCGTCGAGGTGGTCGACGATTCGATCCCGGGCATGAAGCGGCTCTCCATCCGCGGCGAATCCTCGCGCCGCGTCACCATCCTCGTCGACGGCCAGGAGATCACCGACCATTCCGACTACGGCACGCCGGTGCTGATCGACCCGTCCAACGTCGCGCGCATCGAGGTGGTGCGCGGCCCCGCTTCCGTGCTGCACGGCGCCAAGGCCATCGGCGGCGTCGTCAACATCATCACCAGGCGCGGCGCCGGCAAGCCGGTCGAGGTCGAGACCGGCGGCACATATTATTCCGGCACGGCCGGCTGGCAGGGCTGGGGCGCGGTCTCCGGCACGGTCGGCGATTTCGACTACCGCTTCTCCGGCAGCCTCGACGACCACGGCGACCGCCGCGTCGCGACGGCGCATTACGCCCCGTCCGGCCGGCTCGACGGCACCGCCTTCGGCAACGACAACGTCTCGGCGCATCTCGGCTACACCTTCGGCGAAGCGGGCAACCACTACATCGCGGTCAAGGCCATGCAGCACCGGCTATGGAGCGAGAGCTGGACCGCTCCCGACACG